>JAMOQA010000064.1 GCA_027064265.1 Acidobacteriota bacterium | reverse complement strand
CCGGCGGCATTCTCCGCGGAGACCAGGTAGAAGTACGTCCCCGAGCTCGGCCCACCGGCGTCCACGTCCACGTGGAAGGTCGCCGTCGGGGAGCCGACCTCGTCGAAGCCCCCGTCGGGCCGGCCGGAGCGCCACACCGGGAAGAAACGGGCCGGCCCGTGGTCGGCGTCCGTCGAAGGCGCCGTCCACTCGAGCCGCACGTCGAACCGCCGCCGCGTCACCCGGACCGTGTTCCCCACCGGGTTCGGCGGGAGGTCCTCCGTGGGGGTGAACGGGTCGCATTCCTCCTTCTCGCGCCAGGCGTGGACGTCGTCGATCAGCAGCTCGACGAGGGGATCACCCGGCTGGCGCTTGAGTTCCCGGGCGGAGAAACGGAGCTTCATGTTGCTCGAGCGCGGGACGAACTGGTCGAGGTCGAACCGGACGACCTGCCAGGCGGAGGCGCTGGTCTCGAGCTTCTCCACCTCGGTCCAGGTGGCGCCCCCGTCGTTGCTGACCTCCAGCTTGTAGTCCGCCTCGTCGAGGGGGTTCAGCTTCGTTCGGTGGAACCAGCGGGCGAACTCCAGGTAGAGGGTGCCCTCGCCGGTGCCGTCGAAGGTGGGCGACTCGATGAAGGCGGTCCCGATATCGACGTCCCCGTCCTCGGGGGCGAAGCCGGGTCCCGGGACCGGGTTGCCGGTCACCCAGCACAGCTCGCCGGGGAACTCGGTATGGTCGTCCTCGGGCTGCACCGGTCCGACCGACGTGTCGTCGACGCCGTGGGGATCTTCCCGGACGAAGAGCCCGTCGTGGGCATCGCCACCCGCGGTCCAGCCCCGGTCCTCCTCGAAGTCGTCGAGGAGCACGTCCTCGTGGATGACGACCCCGATCGGCACGGTGAAGGTGCTCGTCGACGTGCTCCCGTCGTTCCAGCGCATCTCGAGTTCGAAGGTGACCTCGGTGCCACACCCCGACTCGGCGGTGACCGTGAAGTGCGGGGCGAGGGACCAGCCGGTGCCGCCGGAAGCGACGTCGGGCCAGTCGGCGACCCGGTTCCGGATCGTCACGCCCGGCGTGTCCGTCGAGAGAACGCCGCTGACCGCCCGGGCGTCCTGGTCGGAGGTGTTGATCACCTGGACCTCGAGGGTGATCGTCTCCCCCTCGTCCCAGCGGCCGTTGCCGTTGCCGTAGGCCGGGTCGGAGTCGTCGACCGCGTGATCGCGGTACTTCAGG
Source organism: Acidobacteriota bacterium (assembly GCA_027064265.1). Taxonomy (GTDB): domain Bacteria; phylum Acidobacteriota; class Polarisedimenticolia; order J045; family J045; genus JAMOQA01. The sequence continues at coordinate 3,026 of JAMOQA010000064.1, read as the reverse complement.
CGTCCGCCGGGACCGGGCAGCTCCTCGCCGCAGATCCGGAAGTCGTCGACGTAGAAGCCGGCCCGGGTCGTCGCTCCGTCCGTCTCGAGCTCGAAGCGGATCCAGACCTCCTCGTCCCGGTCGACGTACGGGGAGAGGTCGTAACGGGTCTCGACCCACTCGGCGTCGCGGCCGAACCCGGACCAGGCCTCCTGCCAGTCCCCGTCGGAACCCGCGCGGACCAGCACCCGGGCGATGTCGAACCCGGTCTCGGTGGTGAGCCAGCGGGCGAAGCGGAGCTCGGGGTCGGTCAGCGTCGAGAGGTCGTACGGCCCGGCGGTCAGCTCGAAGCGTCCGTTGCTGCCGTAGTTCCCGTCGAGGTTGGTTCCGTAGCAGGTGTCGCCGGTGGCGCATCCGGAGGGACCGCCGGTGGTGTCGGGATGGCCGAACTCCCAGCCGTCCGCGGCGCCGCCGTTGTCGATCTCCCAGCCCGGGTCCTCGTCCATCGTTTCCTCGACGGCGGGACAGGCCCGGACGCCCTTCGTCACCGTCAACTCCCGGTCCTCGGCGGCGGAACAGAGTTCCTCCACCGCCGAGAACGCGACGTGCAGCGTGACCTCGTGCCCCTCCGGGGCGTCGGGAGCGATGCGCAGCGTGACCGGGTCGTCCGCCGGGTTCGCGCGCCGCTCCCCGGCGGCGATGTCGCCGATCGTGGCCGAACCGTCGAGCACGGTGACGTACGGATCATCGCAGGAGACGGAGACCGTCGCACCGGTCACCGCCTCGCCGGTGGCATAGGCCTCGATGGAGAGGTCCACCGTCTCGCCGGGGTCGAGGCGGCCGTCACCATCCCCCTCGCCCCCGTCCAGCACGTCGACGCGGGAGAGCGCGATCGCCTGCGAGCCCTCGGGCACCAGGCGGATCTCGCGGGAGACCGGGGCGAACGCGACCTCGACCGGCCACTGCTGCCCGCGGTACCCGGCGAGGGAGGCCTCGACGTGGTAGCTGCCGGGCAGTACCGGGATGTCGAATCGACCGAAGCCGGGCTCGCTGGTCCGCTCGGTCTCCCCGTTCGGGAGGACCTGCTCCGAGAGGCCGACCGTCGCCTCGAGAGGGGCGCCGGTGCAGGCGTCGGTGACGTGGCCGGTGACGCGGGACTTCTCCATCCGGCGGAGGAAGTACTTCCACCCGGCCCGGGCCCGCTGGACCGTGTCGTCCCGCCACTGGTCGTAGTCCGGCTGGAATCCCTGGGCGCTCGCGTTCAGCTCGAAGGTGACGTTCGGGACGCCGAGCTCGGCATAGAACCAGTCACCCCACTCCCCGTCGACCTCGTAGAGCAGCTCCGCCGCCGACCCGAACTCGTACCAGTGCTCCCGGTCGTCGGAGACCATCTTCGCGGCGAGCTCGCCGGCCAGCTCCCGGATCAGCAGGAGGTCGGGCCTGCCCGGCAGTTCACCGTCACACCCGTAGGAGTGCAGGACCAGCTCGCTGTAGGTGTGCCACGAGACGGCGTAGACGGGCCGGTGCTGACGGGCGAGGTCCATGATGCCGGCGGTGATCGGCTCGGAGCCGGCCGAGGGGCCCCGGTAGGTTTCCGAGGACGTGCTCCCGGAGGAGCCGTTGCAGACGGTGCCCCCCCACTGGAAGGGGTAGTTCCGGTTCGGATCGACCCCGAAGGTGCCGTCCCCGTTGTCCCGCCGGTTCTTCCGCCACATGTTGTCGTGGTGGAAGACGTAGTCGGACCCGTCGGGGTTGTGGCAGGGGAGCACCCAGATCTCGTAGTCGTCGACCCAGCGGGTGATCTCCGGGTCGACCCCGTACCCGTCGAGGAGCCGCTCGATCATGTCCATCGCCACCTCGGGGGTCATCACCTCCCGGGCGTGGTGCTGGGCGACGAAGAGGATCGCCGGTTCGTCCTCTTCCGCGTCGACGTTGTCGGAGATCTTCATCGCCCAAGCGGTGCGGCCCTCGTGGGTCGTCGCATAGGCGAACCGCTTCGCGATCTCCGGGTGGGCCGCCTCGAGCTGCTCGAGCCGCGCCGCGATCTCGGAGGGCTCCATGTACTGGTCGAGGGAACGGCTGCCGGCGTCGGTCGACGGCCCGTACGTCTCCAGGATCTCGGGGCGCCAGCCCCGGGCGGCGAGGCGCAAGCGCAGGTCCTCGCCACCGATGACCTCGAGGACCCCCCGTTCCCGGTTCACCGCCGCCACGTCGATCCCCTCGTCCTGGAACGCGCGGGCGACCTCCCCGGCGTCCAGGACCGCCGGGAGGACCACCCGCATGCGCCAGGTGACGGGTGGGGGAGACCCGGCGAGGGCCGGGAGAAACGGGAGGAGAGCGAACAGCAGGCAGAGACCGATCGCGAGGCGGGGGGCGATGCGCATGACGGACCTCCGGCACGGGCCGGCCCGGGGGCCGGCCCGTCGTCGTCGGAACGATACGACGATCACCGGCGGGCGGCAGCACGATTCGCGGCCGCTCGTTCCGGCCTCGCGACCGGCCGCCAGATGACGGAAATTGGGCTGCGAGAAGACGAGGTTGGCGTATCTTAAGGGGCGCTCCGGGGAGGCACGCAGGAAGGAGGAAGAGTGGCGTCGCGGCAGGAACCGACGCGGGTCATCGTCGTCGTGCCCGCCTACAACGAGGAAGAGCGGATCGGGGACGCGGTCCGGGCCCTCCGGGAGGAAGGGAAGCGCCTGGCGGAGCGCGGGATCGACCTGCGCGTCTACGTCGTCGACGACGGGTCCCGCGACCGGACCCGCGCCCTCGCCGAGGAGGCCGGGGCCGACCGGGTCCTTCGCCACCGGGTGAACCGGGGCCTCGGGGCCGCCGTCCGCACGGGGCTCGCCGCGGCGAGGGCCGACGGCGCGGACATCGCGGTCAAGTTCGACGCCGACCTGCAGCACGATCCGGCCGACATCGAGGACCTGGTCCGACCGATCGTCGAGGACGAGGCGGACGTCGTCTACGGCAACCGGTTCGAGCGGATCGAGTACCGGATGCCGTTCGTGCGGCGCGTCGGCAACCTCGTCTTCACGGGCCTGATG
>JAMOQA010000063.1 GCA_027064265.1 Acidobacteriota bacterium | reverse complement strand
TAGGGGTCCAGCGTGCTGGACCAGGGCGGTGCGAAGCGCCGCCACCATGGTCGCCCTGCGGGAGACACGGGCGCAGCACGCTGCGCCCCTACGCCCGTTTCCGCCATTGCGCTCAACCCGTAGGAGTCCAGCGTGCTGGACCGGGCGGCGCGAAGCGCCGCCACCATGGTCGCCCGCGGGGGGGGTGCCGGTCAGCGGGAGAGGTCGTCGCGGGGCTCGTACTTCGGGAGCCAGTGGGGCGGCCCGCCCTCCTCGCGCACGTGGCGGCCGGGCAGCTCCTTCCCCTCGCGACCGAGGAGCCAGCGCTCGATGCCGGCCACCGCCCGCAGCCCGTCGGCGATCGCGGAGATCGCGTCGGCGGTGGAGTTCACCAGGTCGCCGCCGGCGAAGATCCCCTCCCATGCCGTCATGCCGTTCTCGTCGACCGTGATCCAGCCCTTCTTGTCGGCGATCTTCTCGGCGACCTCCTCCGGCATCCAGGAGTGCTCCGCTCCCTGCCCGATGGCGACGATCACCCGGTCGACGATCATCTCGTGCTCGACGCCCTCGATCAGCTTCGGGCGCGGGCGGCCGCCCCGCTCGGAGGGAACCATCTCGGCCGGGCCCCACACGAAGCGCAGCCGGCCATCGTCGGTCTGCTCGACCCGCAGCGGGATCGCCTGGGTGATGATCTCCACCCCCTCGGCCTCGGCGTCCTCGATCTCCTCGTCGTCCGCCGGCATGTCCACCAGCCGCCGCCGGTAGGCGATGGTCACCTCGGCGCCGAGCCGCCGCGAGACGCGGGCCGCGTCGATGGCGACGTTCCCGCCGCCGACCACGACGACCTTCTCGCCCACGTCCACCGGCTTGCCCACGTGCTTGTCGATCAGCAGGTCGAGGGCGTAGATCACGCCCGGCAGGTCCTCGCCCGGCGCACCGAGCCGGTACGGCTTCATCAGGCCGGTCCCGATGAAGACGGCGTCGTTCTCCTTCAGCAGCTGGCGGAACTCGTCCTTCTCCACCTTGTGGTTCGTGACGATCTTCACGCCCGCGTCGGTCAGCAGCTTCACCTGCTTCTCGAGGGACGGCATCGGGAACCGGTACTTCGGGATCCCGAAGAAGGTCGCCCCGCCGACCTGCGGCAGCGCCTCGTAGACCGTCACGTCGAAGCCGCGGATCGCCAGGTAGTACGCCACGGTGAGGCCCGAGGGCCCGCCGCCGATCACCGCGACCTTCTTCCCCTCGCCGATGCGGGCCACCCGCGGCTTCACCACCTCGGCCAGGTCGTCGAACCGCTCGATGGCGTACCGCTTCAGCCAGCGGATCGCCAGCGGGTCGCCGTTGACGCCGATCGAGCAGACGAACTCGCACCGCCGCGTGCAGACCTTGCCGCACATCTCCGGCAGCGGGTTGTTGTCGTAGATGATCTCGGCCGCCAGCCGGTCCTGGCCCTCGCGGATCGCCGCGATGTAGTCCGGGATGTGCATGTGGGCCGGGCAGGCCGCGATGCACAGGCCGCACATCACGCAGCGCGAGGCCTCCTCCCGCGCCTGCTCCTCGGTATACCCGAGCACCACCTCGGCCCAGGTGTGGATCCGCTCCTCCGGGTCGAGCATCGGCATCGGCACGCGCTCGTGGTCGAGCAGGTCGAACCCCTCGTCCTTGCGCCAGCCGAGCTCGCACTCGTTCCACGGCATCGGGTCGACGCCGGCGGTGAAGAGGAAGCTGTCCCCGTCGGGCGAGGCCCAGAAGTACTCGTTCGACATCCCGAGGGAGCCGGTGGGGCAGGCGTCGACGCAGAGTGCGCACCAGCAGCATCGCCCGTAGTCGAAGCGCGGCCGCAGCCCGGAGTCGCCCTTCTTCGGTTCGTCCACCGGGACCATGTCGATCGCCACGTTCTGGCAGATGTCGGCACAGGTCCCGCAGCCGATGCACTTCTCGACGTCGTTGACGTGCCACCCGCGGTAGCGCGGCGCCGCCTCGCGGAGGGTGTTCTCCTGCGGAATCGTGAACGGCTTCCGCAGGGCGCGGGCCCAGGCGCTGAACGGGGCGAGGACGTGCTTCATGCTCATCGGCTCACCTCTCGATCTCGGGCGGGCAGACCTGCAGCGACACCATCAGCGCCGAGAGGTCCGCGATGTTCGTCCCGGGCAGCATCCGCTCGAGGAGCGACACGCCGTGGATGTACGACGGCCCGCGCACGTGGACGCGCCGGATCCTGTCCGACCCGTCGGTCACCATGAAGTACCCCATCTCGCCCCGGGTCGCCTCCGCCCGGACGTACGTCTGCCCCGCCGGGACCTTCCAGGTCATCATGTTGGGCAGCTTCGCGCAGTACGGCCCTTCCTGGGGCATCTTCGCGAGGATCTGCCGGATCAGGTCGATCGACTGCTGGATCTCCTTCCGGCGGACCAGGGCCCGCGCGTAGATGTCCGAGCCCTCCGCGAGGGCGACGTCGAAGTCGAGCTCCGGGTAGGCGAGGTAGGGGTAATCCTTCCGGGTGTCGCGGGGAATTCCCATCGCCCGGACGATCGGGCCGGTGAGCCCCATCTCGTCGACCCATTCCTCCGGCACGACCCCGACGCCGATCGTCCGCTTCCGGAAGACGGCGTTGTCGAAGATGATGTCGTCGATGTACGGGAGGTACCGCTCGATCGTCGCGAGGTTCTCCTCCATCCGCTCCGCGAAGCCGGGCGGCAGGTCACGGCGGACCCCTCCGTAGACGATGTACATGTGGTAGACCCGCCCGCCGGTCAGCTCCTCGAACCGGTCGAGGATGTAGTCTCGGAGGGCGACCATCCACTGGGGCGGAACCCCGTTCCCCATCGTCCCGGCCTGGCCGCCGAGGACCATCAGCATCGAGGCGAGCCGCGACATCTCGAGGACGAGCGTCCGGATCCACTTCGCCTTCTCGGGAACCTCGATGCCGGCGATGTCCTCGACCGCCGCCGCGAGCAGGTACTCGTTCGTGTCCGGCTCGGGCACGCAGATCCGGCAGACGATCGGGAACGACTGGATGAACGTCCGCCGCTCCATCAGCTTCTCGAAGGCCCGGTGGAGGTAGCCGACGTGGGTCCTGCCCCGGGTGATCGTGTCCCCCTCGAGGAAGACCTGCATCGCCATGTTCCCGGTGATGCCGGGATGCTGCGGGCCGAACCAGAGCTGGACCTCGCGGGACTCCGTGATCTGCCTAGTCATGGAGGTACCCCTTCTCGCCGAACCGCTCGCCGATGTACGTCCGCGGGTCGTGGTGCCTGCGGCCGGGCCGGTGCGGGTGGTGCTCGGCGACGTACTTCACCGTGTCGAAGTCGCGCCGCATCGGGGGCATGTCGTTCCAGCCCTCGAGGATGAACGGCACGCCCATCCGGGGGCTCCCCGGGAAGTCGATGCCGTACATCTCGTTGATCTCCTGCTCGTAGGTCACCGCCTGCGGCCACAGGTCGGCCACCGAGTCGCAGGTGGCCTGCTCGCGGTCGATCCGCGTGTTGACCATGATCGACCGGCACCCGTGCGGGTCGGTCATCAGCCAGGTCACCTGGAACTGCCCGTCCTCCAGCCAGTCGACCACCGACATGTGGTTGAGCTGGACGAACGGGGTGTGCTGCTTCAGCCAGGTGACGGCCGGCACCGCGCGGTCGGCCGGCAGGTCGATCGACGCGAGGTCGTCCCGCTGGAAGCGGGCGCCCGTCGCCCCGAACCTGGTCTCGAGTTCCGCGAGGATCGTCTTCATCGCCGCCTCACCAGTTGTAGTCCGGCATGTCCCAGTCGGTGATCAGCTTCTTCTGGTTCGCCTTGTACCAGTCGAGGTTCTCGAGGTAGTGGTGCCACCCGTTGGCCTCGCCCCGGTCGATCAGCTTCATCAGCCGATCGAACCCGGCGAGCAGCGCCTCGGGCCGCGGCATGCACCCCGCGATGTAGATGTCGACCGGCAGGTACAGGTCGAGCCGGTTGATCGTGTTGTAGGAGTCCCAGTACATGCCGCCGTTGATCGTGCAGCTCCCGAGCCCGACCAGCCACTTCGGCGACGGCATCTGCTCGTACGAGCGGATCACCCGCTTCAGCGACTTGACCGCCAGGTAACCGGACACGATCAGGACGTTCGACTGCCGGGGCGTCGGCCGCATGACGATGCCGAACCGCTCCATGTCGTAGCGCGCGGTGGCCAGGGGACGCAGCTCGATCGACCCGCAGCCGGTGCCGTAGGCCATCACCCACAGGGACCGGGCGCGGATCCAGTTCTTGATCTTCTGCACCGCCTCCGGCAGGCCGACGGGAGTCGG
>JAMOQA010000062.1 GCA_027064265.1 Acidobacteriota bacterium | reverse complement strand
TAGGGCAGCGCGCGCCGCTGCCCGATCAGGGACGAGCCGATCGCCAGGGGACCGAGCCGCCCGACGAACATCAGCACGACGAGGACCAGCTTCCCGGCGGAGGAGAGGCCCGCGGTGATGCCCGTCGACAGCCCGACCGTCCCCAGGGCGGAGACGATCTCGAACAGGTGGTCGATGAAGTGGGCGCTCGCCTGCTGGTGGGGAACGAGCCCGATCTCCGTCACCTGGAGGGCGAACCCGCCGAGCAGGACGAGGACGACGAAGGCCGCCACCGTCGCGATCGCCTTCGAGACCACGTCCACCGGCAGGGACCGGCCGAACGCCTCGACCCGGGGCCGCCCGCGGATCCGCGACCAGGCGCCGGCGAAGAGGACCGCGGCCGTCGTCGTCTTCATCCCGCCACCCGTGGAACCCGGCGAGGCGCCGATCGCCATCAGGAGGATCGCCAGGATCAGGGTGGGGCCGGTGAGCATCTCCGTCGGCACCGTGTTGAAGCCGGCGGTGCGGCAGGTGACGGCGAAGAAGAGCGGGTCGAGGACCCGTGCCAGGGGAGAGGCGCCCTGCAGGGTGTTGCCCCACTCGAGCAGCAGGAAGGCGAGGGACCCGACGGCGAGGAGGATCGCGCTGGTCACCAGCACGAGCTTCGTGTGCAGGGAGAGCCGCCAGAGGCGGCGCCGGCCGGGGGGGGCCATCGCCAGGCGCTGGACGTCGGCGAGGACGAGGAACCCGAGGCCGCCGGTCACGATCAGGGCCATGACGACCAGGTTGACCACCGGGTCCCCGCGGAACCCGCACAGGGAATCGGTCCACAGGGAGAACCCCGCGTTGCAGAAGGCGGAGACCGCGTGGAAGACCGCCTCCCAGGCGACCCGGATGCCCCAGGTCCCCTCCCGGACCCCCAGGCGGACCCAGAGGGCGAGGGCGCCCAGGGCTTCCGCCGTGGCGGTGAAGAGGAGGATCCTGCGGAGCAGCGTGGCCGGGGCGACGTCCGGCAGGGCCCCGTGGACCTGCTCGACGTAGATCCGGGTGCGCAGGTCTTCCCGGCCCCTGAGGCTTACCAGCAGGAAGCTCCCGAAGGTCATCAGCCCGAGGCCCCCGCACTGGATCAGGGCCAGGACCACCGCCTGGCCGAACGGGCTGAGATCGTGGCCGGTGTCGACGACGACGAGACCGGTGACGCAGACCGCCGACGTGGCGGTGAAGAGGGCCTCCACCGGGGAGAGCGGGTGGGACCCGGACGCCGCGGCGGGGACGAGGAGCAGGACCGTGCCCGCCGCGATCAGCGCGAGGAAGGAGAGGGCGACGAGCTGGGAGACCCGGGAGAGCACCGTCAGCGCCCGTCTCCCTGGCCGGCCCGGTCGACGACCCGGCGGGGCAGGGTGATGCGCCAGCGCACGATCACGGTCTCGCTCGCGGGGGCCTCGTGGACCTCGGGCGGCAGGAGGGCGGAAAGGCAGAGCGAGCGCGTACCCGGGCAGATCACGGCCAAGCGATCGTCGTCGCGCCCCCCGATCTCGATCGGTCCGACCCGGAACCTCCCGTGCTCGTCGCAGGTCGTCCCGATCCGCTCGCCGTCGACGTTCTCGACCCTCACCTCGGCCGGTACCCCCGGACCGTTCCAGGTCTCGAGGTCCACGTCGAGGGGCTCGACCCGATAGGTCGTCCCGGCCTGGACGATCCCCTCGATGATCACCGCCCGGACCGGCTGGCGGCCGAGGGCCTCGCATCCCGCGAGGAACACGAGGGCGAGGGCGAGCGGCCCGAGGGCCCACCGGCAGGGAATCCGCACGCGTCACCTCCTCCCGGCCGCCAGGGCCGGGCCGCCCGATTCTACTACCCGGGCCCCCCGCCCGTGGGCCCTCAGCCGACCCGCGCCCGCCGCTGGTCGTGGCGCTTGGCCTGGAGGATCGTGATCGCGGCCAGGCGGACGATCTCCTCTACGCTCGCCACGTGGTGCAGGACGTTGACCGGCCGGTCCAGGCCGAGCAGCACCGGCCCGACGATCTCGGCCCCCGCCAGGTGCTGGAGCAGCTTGTAGGCGATGTTCCCGGCGTGGAGGTCGGGGAACACCAGGACGTTCGCGTCGCCACGGATCGCCGAGTGGGGGAACACCTGGGCGACCTCGGGGGACACGGCGGTGTCCGCCTGCATCTCTCCGTCGACCACCAGGTCCGGGTTCGCCTCCCGCACCAGCCGGACCGCCTCGGCGATGCGCCGGGTCGCGGGGACCCGCACGGAGCCGAAGTTGGAGAACGAGAGGAGCGCGACCCGCGGCACGAGGTCGAAGATGCCCCGCATCACCTCGGCGCCGAGCAGGGCCATCTCGGCGAGGGTGCGCGCGTCCGGCTCGATGTTGATCGCCGCGTCGCCGAAGACGTACAGCCGGTCCGGCAGGATGACGACCGTGGCGGCGCAGACCCGCTCGACGCCCGGGCGCGGGCCGATCGTCTCGAGCGCGGGCCGGACCGTCTCGGGATAGGACTTGCCGATCCCGCCGACCAGCCCGTCCGCGAGCCCCTGCTCGACCAGCAGCATGCCGAACTGGGTCGGATCGCTGATCAGGCGCGCGGCGTCCCGCGGGGTCACGCCCCGGCGCTGGCGGAGCTCGTAGAGGCGGTCGGCGAGCCGGTCGCGCCTCTCGTCCGTCGCGGGATCGAGGAGCTCGACCCGGGAAAGGTCGGTGCCGTGCTCCTCGGCGAGACGCCGGATCTCCCGCTCGTTGCCCAGGAGGACCGGCGTGCCGAACCCCTCGTCCACCAGGCGCTGGGCGGCCCGGATGACGTGGATGTCCTCCCCCTCGGGGAAGACGATCCGGGCCGGGTGCCGGCGCGCCTTCTCCATCACGTTGCCCATCACCCGGGCGGCGGGGCCGAGCAGTCCCTCGAGGTGGCGACGGTACTCGTCCTCGCCGGGCCAGTCGGTGGCGCGGGCGACGCCGGTCTCGATGGCGGTGCGGGCGATGGCCGGGGCCACCCAGAGCAGCACCCGGGGATCGAGGGGCTTCGGGATGATGTAGTCGGGGCCGAAGCGCAGCTCGGTGAGGCCGTAGGCGGACAGCACCTCGTCGGGGACGTCCTCCCGGGCGAGGGTCGCGAGGGCGCGGGCCGCGGCGACCTTCATCTCCATGTTGATCTTCCGGGCGCGGACGTCGAGGGCGCCGCGGAAGATGAACGGAAACCCGAGGACGTTGTTGACCTGGTTGGGGTAGTCGGACCGGCCGGTGGCGACGATGGCGTCCGGCCGCAGCCCCTTGGCCCTGTCGTAGGGGATCTCCGGGTCGGGGTTGGCCATCGCGAAGATGATCGGCCGCTCGGCCATCGAGCGGACCATGTCGTCCTCGACCAGGTTCGGTCCCGAGACCCCCATGAAGACGTCCGCGCCCCGCATCGCGTCCGCCAGGGTGCGGGCATCGGTCTCGACGGCGACGGCCTCCTTCCAGGGGTTCATTCCCTCCTCGCGCCCCTTCCAGATCACGCCGTGCCGATCGACGAAGAGGATGTTCTCCCGGCGGAAGCCGACGGCGACGAGCATGTCGCCGATGGCGATCCCCGCGGCGCCGGCACCGAGGATCACGACCCGGCAGTTCTCGGCCTTCTTCTCCTGTATCTCGAGGGCGTTCAGGCACCCCGCGGTCGCGATGATCGCCGTCCCGTGCTGGTCGTCGTGGAACACGGGAATGTCGAGCATGTCGACGAGGCGCCGCTCGATCTCGAAGCACTCCGGCGCCTTGATGTCCTCGAGGTTGATCCCCCCGAAGGTGGGAGCGATCCGCGCGACGACCTCGATGAACTCCTCGACGTCCGTCGTGTCGACCTCGATGTCGAAGACGTCGATCCCGGCGAACCGGTTGAAGAGGACTCCCTTCCCCTCCATCACGGGCTTGCCCGCGAGGGCCCCGATCGCGCCGAGGCCGAGGACGGCGGTTCCGTTGGTGATGACGGCGACCAGGTTCCCCTTGTTCGTGTACCGGTAGGCGTTCTCGGGATCCTTCTCGATCTCGAGGCAGGGGACGGCCACCCCCGGCGTGTAGGCGAGGGAGAGATCCCGCTGGGTGAGACAGGGTTTCGTCGGGACGACCTTGCACTTCCCGGGACGAGGCTTCTCGTGGTAGGCGAGGGCTTCCTCGTCGCGAATCCGGATCGTCATCGGTGGCGACCCTCCATGGCCGGCCCGGAGGCGGCCGTCGCCGGGTGAGGGGAAGGAGATTCTACTCCCGCGGGAGCCGGGAGGCCGCGGCACGCCCCGGGCCGGCGTCAGGGCCGCGCCGGGCG
>JAMOQA010000061.1 GCA_027064265.1 Acidobacteriota bacterium | reverse complement strand
TTGCCCTTGAGCCCGGTCCCCTTCTTCTCCCGGTAGGCGCTGATCTGCCGGATCGCCCACGGGCGGTAGGTGTAGCCGATCCACCCGTGGTGCTTCGTCTTCACGCGGAACGCGAAGTATCCCCGGTAGGCGTCCCGCGGGTACGGGTCGTAGAAGGACGGCGTGTAGCGCTTCTTGTTCTGGTCCCGCGTTTCCTCGTTGTAGATCTTCTGCAGGATCGACCGGTGGCCGCTCTCGACGGGGCCGCCGCCCGGCTCGCGGACCGCTTCCGGGGTCCAGCCGACGAGGGCCAGGTACTTCTCCTCGTCGAGGGGATGGAACTGCACTTCGATCGCCTCGATCTCGTCGTCCAGTTCTCCCTCGCCCAGGGACCGATCGAAGAAGATCCGCTCGTAGTCGTCGAGGGGCTTCAGGGTGACGTGGCCGCTGCCGGCCACGGCGAAGGCGTCGACGTGCTCGCCGTGGTGCCGGACGATGCCGCTTCCCCCGTCGAAGTGCAGCTTGAAGAGATCGTGCTCGAAGTCGAACCCCTTTGCCGCCCGCGCCCGGGTCGGCTCCTCGATGAGGGTCGGGTAGGCGTCGTCCGTCTCCGCGATCTTCACGCGGTCGACGATCTCGTAGTCCCGGCCCTTCTTCTCGAAGACGTACTTCCAGCGCTCGGTGACCATCCGGTCCTCGAGGCACTTCTGGATCGTCACGTAGCTGACCGGCCGTCCGTCCGGCTCGAACTCCACGTACTCGCTCGTGTACATGCGGATGAACCGCTTGCCGGCCTCGTTCTTCTCCTTGGTGAGCTCGTTGCTTTCCTTCCAGAGCGCCGAGCGGATCCCGGAGCGGATCTCCTGGGGGACGCTCGTGATCCAGGGGAGATTCGCCAGCTTCCCGGCGCGGGCCGGGAGCACGGCGAGGGGAGTGACGAGGCCGATGGCCAGCAGGCAGGCGAACAGGGGGCGGAGACGCGTCGGCATGGAACACCTCGAGCCGGCTCCGGGGGCCGGCGGAAAGGGGAAGCCATGCTAGCGGGGCGGGACCCGGGGCGGCAAGCCGCGGGCCGCGGGGTCCCCCGGCGGCCGGTGCTATCCTCGCCGGGCCATGCGGGAACCCCCGGCGGTGATCGGCCTCGAGGTGCACGCCCGGCTGCGGACCCGGTCCAAGCTGTTCTGCCCCTGTTCCGTGGTGGACGGCGCCCCGCCGAATACGGCGATCTGCCCGGTCTGCCTCGGCTATCCCGGGGTGCTGCCGGTGCCCAACGAGCGGGCGGTCCGGCTCGGCGTGCGGCTGGCCCTGGCCGCCGGGGCACGGGTGGCCGAGGTCTCGCGCTGGGACCGGAAGAACTACTTCTACCCGGACCTTCCCAAGGGCTACCAGGTCACGCAGTACCGGGAGCCCCTGGCCCGGGGCGGGGCGATCGCCGGCATCCCCCTCGAGCGGATCCACCTGGAGGAGGACGCGGGACGGCTGGTCCACGAGGGGGTCGGGGAGGGTCTCGTCGGGATCGACTTCAACCGGGCGGGAACGCCCCTCGCGGAGATCGTCACCGCCCCCGCCTTCCGCGAGCCGGCCGCCGCGGAGGCCTGGCTCCGGGAGCTGCGGGTGCTCCTCCGGTGGATCGAGGTCTCGGACGCCGACCCGGAGACCGGTTCCCTGCGCTGCGACGTCAACGTGTCCCTCGACCCGGGAGGCGGGGAGGACGGCATCCGGGTCGAGATCAAGAACCTGAACTCCTTCCGCGCGGTTCGCCGGGCCCTCGAGCACGAGATCGCCCGCCAGCGGGAGCTGCTCGCCGCCGGCCGGGCGGTGGTGCGAGAGACCCGGGGCTGGGACGAGAAGGCCGGGCGCACCGTCCCGCTGCGGGGCAAGGAAGGAGAGGAGGACTACCGCTACCTGCCCGAGCCGGACCTGCCGCCCCTCGTGATCGACCGCGAGCTGCTGGAGGGGGAGAGCGCCGCGCTGCCCGAGCTGCCGGCCGCGCGGGCGGACCGCTTCTCCCGGGAGTTCGGGGTCGCCTCGGACCGGGCGGCCCTCCTCTGCCGGGAGCGCCCGGTCGCCGACTTCTTCGAGGAGACGGTCCGGGCCGGGGCGGCGGGGCCCGAGGCCGCCACCTGGGTCCTCGAGGAGATGCCCCGGGAGGAGCCGGGCCGGTTGACCCCGGGCGCCCTCGCGGAGCTGCTCGGGATGGTGCGTGCCGGTGACGTCGCCCGCCCCGCCGCCCGGGAGATCCTGGAGGAGCTGCGCCGGGTGGGGGGCGATCCCCGGGAGGTCGCCGCCCGCCGGGGGCTCGCGCGCCTCGCCGACCGGGACCGGCTGGCGGACCTGGCCCGGGACGTCCTCGCCGCGCGGCCGGAGCTGGTCGCCGCCTGGCGCCGCGGGAAGGAGGGGGTGATCGGTCCCCTGGTCGGGGACCTGCTGCGGGCTTCCGGGGGAAGGGCCGACCCGCGGATCGCCCGGGAGGTGCTGCGGAATCTGCTCGGAGGGCCGGGCGGGGAGGGGCGGGCGTGAGCGCGCTCCTCCTCGCGGTGGCGCTGGCGGCGGCGCCCGCCCCGGCCTTCCCGGTGGTCCGCGTCCACCCGGGGCCGGGGGTCTCCCCGGCGGCCGCCCGGGAGCTCGCCGAGGAGGCGCCCGTGGTGCTCCACCGGGTGGGACGGCGCCTCGCCCTCCCGGTGCCGGCGCCGGTCGACCTCCACGTCCTCGCCGGCCTGCCGATCGACGAGAAGCGGCGCCGGGCCCTCGGGCTCGCCGGCGCGCCGGACTGGGCCTCGGGGATCGCCGTCCCGTCCCGGCGTGAGATCTGGCTCTTCCTCGACCGGCTCGGGATCTACCCCCACCGGGAGCTGCCCGGCCTCCTCGCCCACGAGGGCTCCCACCTGGTCCTCGGCGCGGCCGTGCCCCCGGGGACGCGGATCCCCCACTGGTACGACGAGGGCCTCGCCATGGTCGTCGAGCGGGATCTCTCCCTGTGGGACCAGATGGAGCTGGCGCGCCTCGCCCTCTTCTCGAAGCCGATCCCCCTCGCCGAGCTGCGGGACCGGTGGCCCCGGGCGGCGCGCCGCGCCCGGGCCGCCTACGCCCAGTCGTTCAGCATGGTGTCGTACGCCGAGGATCACGCGCCGCCGGGGGCGGCGGCGCGCCTGGTCGCGCGGCTCCGGGCCGGGCAACCGTTCGACGCGGCCTTCGCCCTCGCCTACGGGATCACCCCGGCCGAGCTGGAGCGCCGCTGGCGGGAGCACGTGTTCTCGCGCTGGCTGCGCTACGCGGTCATGATGGCGGGGGCGCTGGTCAACGGTCTGATGGCCGGGCTGGCGATCCTGGCCTTCCTGCTGGTCCGCCGTCGCCGCCGCCGCCGGCTGGCGGAGTGGGAGGACGACGAGGAGGAGATCGCGCGGGCCCCGATCGTGCGGGTCCCGCCGCGCCACGGGCGCCGGGCGGAGGACGAGTGATCGTCTTCGACCACGTGACGAAGTGCTACCGGCCGGGGGAGCCGGCCCTCGCCGACGTGACCTTCCATGTCGAGCGGGGGGAGTTCGTCCTGGTCACCGGCCCCTCCGGGGCGGGGAAGACGACCCTGCTGCGCCTGGTCACCCGGGAGGTGACGGCGACGGAGGGGCGCGTCGTCGTCGACGGGGTCGAGCTTGGCCGGCTCGGGCGAGGGCGGGTGCAGGCGCTGCGGCGGAGGATGGGGATCGTCTTCCAGGACTTCCGGCTGCTGCCCCGCTACACCGTCGAGGAGAACGTCGCCCTGGTGCTCCGGGCCCTCGGGTGGCCGCCCGGCCGGCGCCGGGAACGGGTCGCCCGGGTGCTCGAGTGGGTCGGCCTCACCCACAAGGCCGAGGAGTGGCCCCTCGCCCTCTCCGGCGGGGAGCAGCAGCGGGTGGCGATCGCCCGCGCCCTCGCTCCCGAACCGCGCCTGCTCCTCGCGGACGAGCCGACCGGGAACCTGGACCCGGACCGCTCGCGGGAGATCCTCGACCTGCTCCGGCAGGCCCACGCCCGGGGGACGACGGTGCTCCTCGCCACCCACGACGAGGCGCTGATCGAGGCGTCCGGCGGACGCCGCCTGCACCTGGTGGACGGGAGGCTCGCGCCGTGAGGGTCCTCCTCGAGTCGCTCCGGGCCGCCGTGCTCGACCTCCTGCGCCGCCCCCTCGGCGCGCTCCTCGCCACCGCCGCGATGACCGTGGCGATGTGCCTCCTGGCCCTCTTCCTCGCCCTCGGCACCGGCGCCCGCGGCCTCTACGAGCGCTGGTCCGGGCAGGCGGCCCTCGAGCTGTTCCT
>JAMOQA010000060.1 GCA_027064265.1 Acidobacteriota bacterium | reverse complement strand
TCACCGGGCTCGGCCAGATCGGCGGCGCGGACCAGGTGCCCGCCCTCGCGAAGCTGATCGCCGACAAGGGCAAGAAGAACCGCCAGGTCCGCATGGCGGTGGCAGAGGCCCTGGGGTCGATCGGCAGCAGGAAGGGCGTCCCGGTCCTCGCCGAGCTGGCAAACGACCCCGATCCGGCCGTGCGCCAGCGGGCGGCCGCCTCCCTCGGGCGGATCGGCGGCGCCGAGGCGCGGAAGGCTCTCGAGATCCTTGCCAGGGACCGGGTCTCCTCGGTTCGCCGGGCCGCGAAGTCCGCCCTCGACTCGATGAAGTAGGGGCGGCGCCGCTGCGCGGCGCAGGGGCGCAGCACGCTGCGCCCCTGCGGGATACGGGAATCCGCGAGACGCTCAACGCGTAGGGGTCCAGCGTGCTGGACCCGTGCCGGGCGAAGCCCGGCCAAACACCGCGCCGCTGCGCGGCGCACGGGCGCAGCACGCTGCGCCCCTACGGTCGGGTTGGTTGCGGCAGCACGCTGCGCCCCTACGGTCGGGTTGGTTGCGGCAGCACGCTGCGCCCCTACTGGACGTAGCCGAGGCCGCGGAGACGCTCGAGGGTTTCCTCGTCCACCTGTTCCTCCGCGACGCCGAGACGCCCGCGGACCTTCGCCGCGGCGGCCAGGTGTTCGCGCAGGACCCGCCGCATCCTCGCGAGGTCCGGGGCGCGGCGGGACGCGAGGTTTCGCCGCTCGCCCGGATCGTTCCGCAGGTCGAAGAGCATCTCCCGCGTCCCCTCCGCCGTCTTTCGCACGACGTACTTGACGGAACCCCGCCAGGCGGCATGGAGCGGCTCGCCGCCGAACCCGATCGCCTCCGCGAAGGCGATCCGCTCGCCACACCCCGCCGCTGTCCAGCATGGAACCAGGCTCCTGCCGTCCCCGAGGCGATCACCGACGCCGACGAGGTCGAGGATCGTCGCCGCGACGTCGATCCCGGAGACCGTCTCCTCGACGACGACCCCCGCCGGAACGCGCCCGGGCCAGGCGACGACGAGCGGCACCCGGGTGACCTCCTCGTGGAGGGTGTCTCCGTGGTCGAGGAGCCCTCGCTCGAGCAGTTCTTCTCCGTGGTCCGCCGTGACGACGACGAGGGTCTGCTCCCGCAACCCCTGCCGCTCGAGCTCGCCGAGGAGCTGTCCCACCAGGGTATCGGCCCAGGCGAGCTGCCCATCGTAGAGATCCCGAAAGGCCCGGACGTCCGAGGGCGCCGCCGGGAAGATCCGGGTGTGGAACCGGTAGTACTCCCCGATCGGCACGAGGGCGAGCGGCCAGGCGAACCCGACATGGTCCGGGCTGGCGAACCGGAGGCGGAACTCCCGGGGCGCGTGGTACGGCTGGTGCGGCGCATACGTATGGACGAACAGGAACCAGGGACCGCGGCTCCCGTTCCGGGAGAGTTCCGCGAGCGCGGCCACCGCCGTGCCCGGGAGGGAATGCCGGCCGTCGTACCGGTACACGTCGAACCCCTGGGAGAACCCGAACCGGGGCGAGACCCAGGCGTTCTCGGTGATCGCCACCGTCCGGAAGCCCCGTTCCCGGAGCGCCTCCGCGAGCATCGTCTCCCGGCCCGAACCGCGCACGTTGAGCCGCTGATCGGGGTGGAGATACCCGTGGAACGCGCCCAGGTCCGGCAGCACCCCGTGGGCTGCCGGCGTGTACCCGCTGAACAGGGAGTAGTGGGACGGAAGGGTCCAGTTCGAGGCGGCCTCGGCCCGGGCGAACCGGACACCATCCCGCGCGAGGGCATCGAGATGGGGCGTCACCGGGCGCGGGTTCCCGTAGCACCCGAGCCGATCGGCCCGGGCGGTATCGAGGGACACGAGCAGGACGTTCGGCCGTGGATCGGCACTCCGTCGCGCGGGATCGGCAAGGACCCGCGGGACCGAGAACCCGGACCCTGCGGGAGCGGGGCGCCGCAGGAAACCCGCCAGGAACCCGGCTGCGCGGGTCTCGAACCGTACCATCACCTCTCCGTCCCCCCCGGGAACGGTCACCTCGTGGGGCACGAAGATCCCGCGCTCCGCGCCGCCCTCGTGGACCACGTCGAGGAGGGTCCTGCCGCCGGCGGTCACGACGAACCGGGCCTTCCCTCCGGCCGGGGCCAGGCAGGCGAAGGCAAGGGTGCTCCCCGCCGGGAAACGGACCTCGGCGGGCAGCTCCTCGAGGAGGGGGCGCCACTCCACCCCCGTGTCCCGTTCGAGCGGAGGTTCGCCGCTTCCCGGCTCCTCGAAGGCCCCCTGCTCCCGCAGCCGCGCCTCGTACAGGCGGGCGAACTCCCGCCGGGCCCGGGCAGCGACGTCGTCCCGGCCGAGACGCTCCGCCGCGCCGAGCGCCTGGTACCAGCCCTCCAGGTGGTCCGGGTTCGCCCGGGTGGCCGCCAGGAACTCCTCGAGTGCCTCCTCCTCCCGCCCCTCGGCGTGGAGCAGCAGCCCCATGTGGTAGTGGGGAGGCGCGTAGTCCCGGCCGAGATCACGGGCGGTCTCGATCGATCGCGCGAGGTAGGCGCGGGCCCGCTCCCGGTCCCCGGCAAGGAGGGCCGAGTACCCGGCGAGGTTGAGCACCCGCGGGTCCGGGCCGACCAGCGGCTCCAGCACCGCAAGCGCTTCCCTCGGTCGACCGAGGGTACCGAGCAGTTTCCCGAGGGCGATCGCGACCTCCCGGTCCCGGGGATGGGCGGCCAGGTGAGCCCGGTACCACGCCGCGGCCTTCCCCGGCCGGTCCAGGGCCTCGGCCGCCTTCCCGGCGAGGAGCACCAGGTGCGGATCGCCGCTCTCCGCCGCCTTCTCCAGGTCGGCCAGCGCCTCCTCGGCACGGTCCGCGCGAGCGAGCCAGAACGAGACCCGCTCGTCCCAGGTCGCGTCGCCGGGCGGCATCTCCCGCGGCGCCGGGCCCGGAATGCCGCACCCGCCGGAAGCAAGCAGCAGCACGGACACGAGGACCAGGATCGCCGGTGCCGGCAACGGACGACGGGTCATGCCTCCTCCTCCGTCCGGACCAGGAGCAGGGCCGCCCACTCCCCCTCCGTCCTCGCGGACACGGGACGGAACCCCCGGGAAATCCAGGCGCCGACGACCCGGTCGACGTCGGCCGGCGGGAACCCGGAGAGGACCGCCCGGGAATCGGCCGCCAGGTGGCCCGCGAGGGGGCCCGCTCCCCGGACCAGGGCGGTGCGGTGGACGTTGGCGAGCAGCAGGTCGAACCGGGTCTCCCGGGCGAGGGTGCCCCAGCTTCCCGCCGCGAGGGCGATCCGGTCCGCGCACCCGTTCAGCCGTGCATTCTCCCGGGCCACCTCGAGCACGGTCGGATCGTCGTCGAGCCCGACCACCAGCCCGGCCCCACCCCGGGCCGCCCCGATCGCCAGGATGCCGGAGCCCGTGCCCAGGTCGAGGACCCGGTCCCCCGGCCGGAGCGTCTCGCCGAGGAGCTCGAGGCACATCCGGGTCGTCTCGTGCTCGCCGGTCCCGAAGGCCCTCCCCGGGGGCAGGAGGAGCGAGGTCCGCGGGTCGTCCCGGGGCACGTCAGCGGGATCGCTCACGACGAGGAACCGGCCGGCCGGGATCGGCTCCCGGGGCGCGAGGGACGCCTCGAGCCATCCGGGGTCCGCGATCTCCCCCGGACCCTCGGTTCCTTCCACCCATTCCGGAAGCCCCCGGGCGAACCGGCGGGCATCCTCCTCCCGGTCGAACCAGGCGGTCACCCGCATCCGCCCGGGCCCGGCAGGCCGGCCGTCGGTCCCGCGGGCCCCCGTCGCCCACGCGAGCCCGGCCCAGGCGTCTTCCCGGTCGACCGGGACCGTGGCGGCCACCCGGAACCACCGGCCGGGCAACCGGGTCGGGGGCACCCGGTCGGCGGACACCCGTCAGTCCTCCTCGCCCGGGGAGACCTCCCCGGTCGTCGCCCGGTCCGGGTCCTCGGCTTCCTCCCGCCCGCGGAAGAACCGGCGAACCCGGTCGAGGATCCCCTCGCCTTCCCGGCGCCGGGCGAGCCGCTCGTGCTCGAGCTCCCGGAGCCGCTCCCAGAGTTCCCGTTCCCGGGCGGGCACCTTCCGCGGCGGCCGCGCCACCAGGTGCACGACGTGATCGCCCCGGCCCCGCCGGCCCAGGCGCGGCACGCCCCGCCCCCGGAGGCGCAGGGTGGTCCCCGGTGCCGTCCCCGGCGGCACCTCCACCGTCTCCGTTCCGTGCAGGGTCTCCACGGTGAGCCTGGCGCCCAGGACGAGGTCCGCGAACCCGACCTCGAGTT
>JAMOQA010000059.1 GCA_027064265.1 Acidobacteriota bacterium | reverse complement strand
GATGTCGCCGAGGCCCTTCTCCACCGCGCGGCGCTGCCAGTCCGCGTTCGTCACCACCGGGGTGATGACGATCACGAGCTCCGTCCGTTCCGCGGTCTGCGAGATGTTCCGGAACGCGGCCCCGATCCCGGGAGCCTGGCCGAGCCCGGGGACCTCGCGCCCCTGCTCGTGGAACCGGTTGCGGATCAGGCCGGCCAGGACCACCGACTGCCCGTGGGTCGCCCGCACCGTCGTCGTCACCTCGCGGACGTCGAGGATCGGGTTCGGCGGCAGGTTCGGCAGGGCGGGGGTCCAGCCGGTCAGCTCGGTGACCTTGGGGTGGAGCAGCAGCGTGACCTCTCCCGTCGAGGCGACGATCGGCGTCACCTCGAGGACGACCCCCGCCTCCCGGAACTCGACCTGGATCGACTGGATCGGCTCCTGGCCGACCGCGCTGAAGTCGGAGGTGTAGTACGGGATCTCCTCGGTGATCGCGATCCGGGCGGGCACCCGGTTCAGGGTCGTCAGCCGGGGGGCGGAGAGCACCTCGAGCTGGCCGCGCTCCCGCAGGGCCTTGAAGAGGGCGGAGAGCTTGTGGGAGTCGATCGAGAAGGTGACGACCCCCTCGTCCTGGACGAGCCGGGTCGCGAACGCACCAGTGACACGGCTGCCGGAGATCGTCGCGAGGAGGTCCGGGGCCGACCAGTCGATGCCGTAGGAGAGCCCGTCGTCCAGGGCGACCTCGAGGATCGAGGCCTCGATCGTCACCTGACGCCGTCGCGGGGCGATCGTCTCCTCCAGCACCTTCCGCACCCGGTCGATCCGGGCGGGCACGTCCCGGACGATCAGGAGCGAACCCTCGGGGTCGAGGTGGACCTCGCCCCGGGGGGAGAGCACCAGGTGCACCGCCTCGTCGATCGTCTTCCAGGTCGTCGAGCTCGGGCCGCCGGCCGCGGCTCCCTCGTCGCCGGCGTTCGCCAGGTCCGGGAGCGAGAGGTGGAATGCGACGGTCGAGAGGGGGGCCGGCACGACGCGGACCAGGTTCCCTTCCGCGCGGACTCCGAGTCCCCGGTCACCGAGGAGCACGCGAAGGATCCGCGGGATCGGCGCCTCGTGGAACGAGGCCGAGACCCGGGTGTCGATCCCCGGGGCGAGCACGAGGCTCCGTCCCGAGGCCTCGGAGAGTACCCGCAGGACCTCCTCGAGGGGTGCGTCCTCGACGTTCAGGGTGACCGGGGGCGCCCCGGCGAACAGCTCGTCGAGGCCCGCGAGACCGTCTTCTCCCGGGTCGAGGACCGTCGTCTCGAGGGAAGGAAGGGCAGGAGTCTCCACCCGGACCGTAGGGGCCGGGATCCCGGCCGGGACCTCCGCCAGGGGGCGGGCGGGCCCCCGCGCCGTGCCCGAGGCGCAGGCGCCGAGGAGCAGGGCGAGGCCCATCGGGAAGAGGGCGAGCGCTCTGGTCCGGCGAGCCATCAGGGGACCTCCTCGTGGGCCGGCGGCGCCGGCGGCGTGGACGGATCGGTGACGCTTGCGGGGGTTGGCCGGGGGCGGTCCGGCTTTCCGGCCGTGGTGACAGGGTGTGGCCGGGGAGGACTGCCGAGGGGCAGCTCGCGCACCTCTGCGGGACGGTCGGCCCGGGCGAGGAGGACCCGGTCCGGGTGGATCTCCCGGACGACCCAGGGTCCCACCCGGTCACCCTCCCGGACCAGGTGGCTCCCGAGCAGGGCGAGCGCCCCCTCGGGCCGCCAGAGGATCACGGGGACCCGGTCCGGAAGGGGCGCGGAACCGGTCGCCGCGGCCCGGGGAGCGGGTCTCGAGCGGACCATCAGCCCCGGGCGGAGCCGGCCTCGGCGTGGGGGCCGCCTCTCCGGCAGCGGCCAGGTGGAAGGGTCGTGCCAGGGAACGGCGGCGTGGGCGGCCGTTCCCGCCGATCCCGGAAGCGGCTCCCCGGGAGCATCGATGGGGTCGGGGGCGCCCCTCACGTCCGGCGCCTGCACCGGCGCCGCCGTCGCCCCCTCGCCGAGGAAGAACCAGGCGTCGAACAGCAGCACGGCCACCGCCAGGGCGACCAGCGTGATCACCTTGCCCCGGCTCATCGCGTCACCTCCGGCGGGCGGGGGAGCCCGAGGGATGCCAGCGTGTCCCCGAGCTCGGGGGGCAGCGGGACGGGGAGGCGGTCGAGGCTGACGACCCGGGGGTCCTCCACCGGCAGGGCGGTCACCAGGTGGACGTACGCCTCGAAGGACGGCCCGCCGGGCCCCGCGCGCACGATGATCCGGTCGAGACGCAGGGGCGGGTCCACGGAGGCGAGGGCCCGGACGAACGAGACCACCTGCCCGTAGGTGCCGCTCCCCTCGACCCGGGCCCGCATCGCCCGGTACGGGGGGGTGGCGTCCCGGCCCTTCTTCTTCGCCGCCCGGCGGCCCTCGTTCCCCCGGGACACCTCCTCGTCGTGGGCGGTGACCGGGACCGGGGCGGTCGGGTCGGTGACCGGGACCACTCCCAGGGTCACGTACCGGAACCGGTCCAGCCGGCTCGCCGCCGCCGCCTCGTGCAGCCCCGCGACCAGGTGGGCCCACGTGGCGAAGGGCGCGCGGACGACGACCCTGTCCCGCCCGTGTTCCGCCTGGTCGAGGCGGGCCCGGATCTCCTCCCGCAACCTCGCCAGTTCCCTCCCGAGACGGGTCCGCTCCCGCGCCTCCAGGAACGCCACTCCGCCGAGGAGAACCGTGCCCACGGCGGCGAGGGCGAGCCAGGCGACGAGGAGACGGGGGCGGCTCATCTTCCCTTCTCCCGGATGGCCCCGGTCGGCTCCGCCGGGGTCGACGGCCGGTCCTCCACCGAGCCCTCGAGCGCGTACCTGACCTTCTCACCACGGCGGGCGCCCGGGGCCGTGCTCGCGGAAAGGCGCGGGATGCCCCGCGAGTAGGAACTGGAGAGCACTCCCTCGTGGAGGCCGGCGAGGAGGAGCCCGGTGGCCCGCGTATCCCGTCCCTCCGCCGTGCCGACCAGGCCGACGACGGGGCCGTCGGCGGTGATCACCAGTTCGAGTTCGTCGTAGTCGATGCCGGGCCGTGCCAGGACGCCGATCTCCGACAGGACGCCCGACCAGTCGGGCGCCCGCGGTGGCCGGACCTCCACCGCCCGGTCTGCCTGCTCGCCCGCGGGAGCGGGCAGGGAGGCCAGCCGGGCCCGTTCCGCCGCGAGCTGCTCCCTGAGGACCGCGTTCTGCGCCGTGCCGTGCCAGGCGAGCCCCGCGCTCAGCACGAGGGCGGCCGCCGCCGTTCCCGCCAGTATCCGGTCCCGCAGCTCCCGCCGCCTCGCAGCGATCGTCATCGGCGGCACGATGCCCAGGCCGCGGCCGGGGGGCGTCGCGGCCGCCCGGCCCGCCAGGGCGAGGCGGACTCCCGTGCCGGCGGGGAGGTCCGCACCGGATCGGTCGACCCCGTCCCAGGCGTCCACGATCCGGATGCCGATCTCCAGCTCGCGCAACGGAGGCGCGATCTGCTCGTGAAGGGGGTTCACCTCGTCCGGGTCGCCGGAAAGGACCAGTTCGCGGACCCCGGCCCGGTCGTGGTGCTGGCGGTAGTAGAGGAGGGACCGCTCGATCTCCTGGAAGTCGGCGAGTCGCCGCTCGATCCGGGCGAGCTGGTCGTCGGGGTCGATGTCCTTGCGGGGGATCTCCCGGACGAGGACGATCTCGTCCCCCTTGAGGAACGTCAGCACCGTCCGCGTTCCGCCGGCGTCCACCCAGAGCAGGCCGGTTGCCCGCGCGTCCTCGGGCCGCGGGTCCCGCTCGAGGACGGCGGCCGCGGGGGTCTGGATCCAGGTCACCGGGAACCCGGAAGCGGCGAGCTGGGAGCACCAGGTCTCCACGGGGTCCCGCGGGAGGGCGAGCACGTCCACGACCAGGCTGCCGTCCTCGAGCCGGCGCACCCGGCGTCCCCGCAGCAGGGTTTCCCGGGCGTCGTCCAGGGCCCGGGCGAGGTGGAGGTCGAGGGCCTGTTCCAGTTCTCCGCGCCGCATCGGCGGGAAGCGGAGCCGGAGATGGTGGCCATGGATGCCGAGCAGGACCAGGTGGACGTTTCCCCGTTCTCCGATCCGTCCCAGCACCTCGGCGAGCGCGGCGGGAACCTCCTCGAACCCCGCGACCCTCTCCTCGGCGACCTCGCCGAGGACGAGAGGCGTCCTCCAGCCGAGCAGGGCCACCGCCCGCACGGCCTCGGGGCCGATCTCGATCCCGATCCTCGCTCGTTTCCGGGGCACGCGTCCTCCTCCTCTTCCTTATCGGCTCACAGCCCCGGGGCATGAAC
>JAMOQA010000058.1 GCA_027064265.1 Acidobacteriota bacterium | reverse complement strand
GGTCCCGGGGCACCCGTCACCCTCGACGATTGCACGCGTTTCTCCCGGCAGTTTTCCCGGGAGCTCGACGTGCTCGACCCGATCCCCCACCCGTACGACCTCGAGGTCTCGTCCCCGGGAATGGAGCGTGCCCTTCGTCACCCCAGGCACTTCCAGCGTGCCCTGGGGGAGCAGGTCTCGGTCCGCTGGCGGGACGAGGGAGGCAAGGTCCGCTCGGTCGTCGGCACGCTCCTCCTCTTCGAGAACGACCGGATCCGGGTGCGGCCCGCCGGGAAAGAGGAGGAATCGGTGGCGATCCCGCTCGCGGCCCTGCTCGGGGCGAGGATTCACGTCGACTGGTAGGAGCATGAACACCCAGGGAACCGTCCCGGCCAGGAATGCGAGGCACGGTTCCCGCGGAGGGATGCGAGGCCCATGGCGGAGAGCGAGATCAAGCAGGCGATCGACCTGATCGGCCGGGAGAAGGGAATCGACCGGGACGTGATCATCCGCGCCCTCGAGGAAGCCTATGCCGCGGCGGCGCGCAAGGTGATCAAGACGAAGGAAAACCTCGTCTCCGAGTTCGACCCCGAGACCGGCACTTTCCGCGTCTACGCGAAGAAGAAGGTCGTTCCCGAGGTCGAGGATCCGGACACGGAGATCTCTCTCGAGGAGGCCCTGGTCATCGACCCGGAAGCCGACTTCGACATGGAGATGAAGTTCGAGCGGGAAGTCCCCCAGCTCGGGCGAATCGCCGCGCAGGCCGCCAAGCAGGTGATCTACCAGAAGGTCAAGGAGGCCGAGCGTGAAAAGGTCTACAACGAGTACATCGACCGGGTCGGTGAACTGATCCATGGAACGGTGAAGCGGATCGACCGGGGAGACCTGATCATCGACCTCGGAACGACGGAAGGAATCGTACCTCGGCGGGAACAGGTTCGCTCGGAGCACTACAACCAGGGCGACCGAATCCGGACGATCATCGTCGACGTCGAGAGGTCCGGGAAGGGCCCCCAGGTCGTCCTGTCCCGCACGGATCCCCGCCTCGTCATGAAACTCTTCGAAATGGAGGTCCCGGAGATCTACGACGGTACCGTGCGGATCATCTCGGTCGCCCGTGACCCGGGCGAGCGCAGCAAGATCGCCGTCCAGTCCCGGGACCGGGACGTCGACCCCGTCGGCGCCTGCGTCGGGATGAAGGGGAACCGGGTCCAGTCGGTGACCCGGGAGCTGCGCGGCGAGAAGATCGACATCGTCGAGTACCACGAGAACCCCCTGGAGTTCGTGCGGGAGGCCCTCAAGCCCGCCCCGGTGAACCGGGTGAATCTCAAGGACCCGGAAAACCGCGAGGTCGAGGTGATCATCCCGGACGACCAGCTCTCCCTGGCCATCGGCCGGCGCGGGCAGAACGTCCGCCTCGCCGGTCGCCTGGTCGGCTGGCGCATCGACATCAAGAGCGAGAGTGAAAAGGCCGCCGAGCTCGAGGCCGAGGAGGAGTCGCGGCGCCGCGCGTGGGAACTGTTCTCGCGCCTGGGCATCGACGAGGCCATCGAGGAACGCATCATCGAGTCGCTCATCGAGGCCGGGTTCCGCGACCTGGACCAGATCGTCGCCGCGGATCTCGAGGACCTGACCCGGATCGAGGGAATCGACGTCGACCTGGCGCTGCAGATCTACGACCGCGCGGCCGAGGTCGCCGAGCAGGTGCGGGCCGAAGAGGAAGAGGTCCGCCGTCTCGCGGCGGAACTCGCCGCTGCCGAGGCGGAAGCCGCCGCCGAGGAAGAGGCAGCGGCAGCCCTGGCCCCGGCAGATCCGCTCGACGCCCTGACCGGGGGCGAGCCCGCGGAGAACGTTCCTGCCCCGGGCGAGACCGATGCCGGGGAGGAGGAAGAGTCCGCCGTCCCGGCGGGAGAGGCGGAAACCGATACCGGCGGCGCGGACGACACCGGGGCCGGGAACGATGCTTCCGACGAAGACGAGCGGCAGCAGGACGAGGAGTAACCAACGGTGCGGATCTTCCAACTCGCGCAGGAGCTGAACGTCAGCAGCCAGGAGATCCTGGATGCCCTGGACGACATGGGTATCCCGGTGAAGTCCAACCTGGCAGCGCTGGACGACGCGGTCGTCGCGGAGCTCCGGGAACTGTTCAAGCCCAAGCCGAAGACCGCGGTCTCCGCCAGGGAGGAGGCGATCCGCCGCGCCCTGAAGGAGAAGGAAGAGCGGGAGCGGGCCGCCCGGGAGGCCGCCCGACGGGAAGCCGCGCGCAAGGCCGCGGCCCGCCGCGCCGCGCTGGAACGCGCGGCCCGCCTGCGCGCCCAGGAGAAGGCCCGGGCGGAAGGCCGCACGGCTTCCGCCGAGGAGCTGGCGAAGGCCGAAGCGGACGCTGCCGCGGAAGCGGCCGCGACGGTCACCGAGCAGCAGCCCGTCGCCCCGACTCCGCCCACCCCGGAACCCGCCGCGGCACCGGAAGCTCCCGCCGCCGCGGCTGCGGCGCCCCCGGAGG
>JAMOQA010000057.1 GCA_027064265.1 Acidobacteriota bacterium | reverse complement strand
AGGCGCCGCGGCCCGAGGAGAAGCCGGCCGAGACGCCCGCCAAGCCCCCGGCGGAAGAACAGAAGCCGGAGAAGGCCCCGGCGGCCGAGGTTGCCCGGGAGCCGGTCGCGAAGCCAACGCCGCCCGCGGAACCCGTTTCCCCGAGGGAGAAGCAGCCTCCCGCCCCCGCCGCGGCGCGGCCGACCGCACCGCCTGCGCCCGCGGGACCGCGCCTCGGCAAGGCCGTGGTGGCGCCCCCGCCGACCACGGCGAAGGAACGGGCGGAGCTGCTGGGCAAGCGCCTTTCCCAGCTGCGTGCGGCGGGAGCGGGACGCCGCCCCACGCCTGCACCACCTTCCTCCGCGGCGCTCCCCGCACGGGGACAGGCCCGCAGGCCGCAGGGCGGCCGGCGCAAGAAGCAGAAGACCCAGGAGCAGCGCCAGGCCCCGCGGCCGGTCCGCGAGACGGCTCCCGAGCCGCCGGTCGGCGAGGTGAAGATCTCCGAGGGGCTGACCATCAAGGACCTCGCCGAGCGGATGAACCGCAAGGCGAAGGACATCATCAAGAAGCTCTTCCTCGAGAAGAAGATCATGGCGACGATCAACCACGCCCTCGACGAGGAGACCGCGAGGTGGATCGTCGAGGCGTTCGGTGGAACACCGGTGATCGTCGGCATCGAGGACGAGGCCCTGGCCGAGGCGCTCCCGGAGGTCGAGGCCCAGGCCGACCCGTCGCGGCTCGTCCCGCGCCCGCCGGTCGTCACGATGATGGGGCACGTCGACCATGGAAAGACCTCCCTCCTCGACGCGATCCGCGAGGCGCGGGTCGCCGAGCGGGAGGCCGGCGGCATCACCCAGCACATCGGCGCCTACAAGGTGAAGCAGGTCCACGAGGGCGAGGAGAAGGAAATCGTCTTCCTCGACACGCCGGGCCACGAGGCGTTCACCCTGATGCGCGCCCGCGGGGCGAAGGTCACCGACATCGTCGTCCTGGTCGTCGCCGCCGACGATGGCGTGATGCCCCAGACCCTCGAGGCGATCGACCACGCGAAGGCGGCAGGCGTCCCGCTCGTCGTCGCCGTCAACAAGATCGACAAGCCCGGCGCCAATCCCGACCGGGTCCTCCAGCAGCTGGCCGAGCACGACGTCCTCGTCGAGCAGTTCGGCGGCGACGTGGTCGCCGTCTTCGTCTCGGCCAAGACCCGCGAGGGCCTCGACCAGCTCCTCGACATGATCCTGCTGGTCGCCGAGATGCTCGAGCTCAAGGCCGACCCGGAGCGGCCCGCTTCCGGGACCGTGCTCGAGGCGAAGCTCGACCGTTCCCGGGGCCCCGTCGCGACGGTGCTCGTGCAGAACGGCACGCTGCGCATCGGCGACGTCTTCGTCGTCGGCGCCTCCTTCGGCAAGGTGCGCGCCCTGATGGACGAGAACGGGAAACGCCTCCAGGAGGCCGGGCCCGCGACGCCGGTCGTGGTGATGGGCCTCGAGGAGGTGCCCCAGGCGGGCGACACCCTCCAGGTCTTCCCCGACGAGCACAAGGCGCGCCAGATCGCCCTCTATCGCCAGCAGAAGCTGCGCGAGGAGATGGAGGCGCGCCGGGCGAAGCTCCCGACCCTCGAGCTGCTGCACAAGCAGATCGCCGAGAAGGAGCTCACCGAGCTGCCGATCGTCCTCAAGGCGGATGTGCAGGGCTCGGTGGAGGCCCTGCGGCACAAGCTCGAGGACCTCTCGACGAGCGAGGTGAAGGTCAACGTGATCCACGCCGCGACCGGCGCGATCACCGAGACCGACGTCATGCTCGCCGCCGCCTCGCGGGCGATCATCGTCGGCTTCAACGTGC
>JAMOQA010000056.1 GCA_027064265.1 Acidobacteriota bacterium | reverse complement strand
CGGTCCGTGCGCATCCCCCGGGACGTGCATCGCTGGTTCCCCCCCGACCTCTCCGGGGCGGCGGAGCTGCAGCGCTCCCTCGCGGCGCGGGTGATCGAGGAGGATCGCCTGGACGAGCCCCGTATCGTCGCCGGGGCGGACCTCTCGTACGACCGGAAGGAGAGGCTGCTCTTCGCGGCGGTGGTCGCCTTCGACGCGCGCACCCGCGAGCGGATCGCCACCGGCCGGTACGTCGGCCCGGTCACCGTTCCCTACGTCCCCGGGTTCCTGTCGTTCCGGGAGGGCCCCGGCGTGATCGCCGCCCTCGCCGACCTCGACCTCGTGCCGGACCTGCTGCTCTGCGACGGCCAGGGACGGGCCCACCCCCGGCGGCTGGGCCTCGCCTGCCACCTCGGGCTCGCCCTCGACCTGCCGACGATCGGCGTCGCCAAGTCGGTCCTGGTCGGCGAGTACCGCGAACCCTCCTCCCGGCGCGGATCGGCGACCCGGCTCGTCCACCGGGGGGAGGTCGTCGGGCTCGCCCTCCGCACCCGGGACGGCGTCCGCCCGGTCTACGTCTCCGTCGGGCACCGGGTGTCTCTCGGAACCGCCCGCCGGATCGTCCTCTCCTGGGCCCGCCGCTACCGGCTGCCGGAACCGCTCCGCGCCGCCCACCACGAGGTCACCCGGATGCGCCGGGCCCGGGTATCATCGTCCCCGTGAGCACCCGGCAAGGGAGGACACGCCCGATGATCGAGCACGGCCTGCTCGCCGGGGGGATCCTGCTGGCGCTCCTGCTCGCCGGCTGCGCCGCCGGGAGCGGCCCCGGTCCCCTGGACGAGGCGGAGATGGCCCGCCGCCGGGCGGCGATGGTGGAGACCCAGCTCCTCGCCCGGGACATCACCGACCCGCTGGTCCTCGCGGCGATGGGGAAGGTGCCGCGGCACCTGTTCGTCCCCCCCGCCCTGCGGGACCAGGCGTACCGGGACTCCCCCCTGCCGATCGGCCACGGCCAGACGATCAGCCAGCCCTACATCGTCGCCCTGATGACCCAGCTCGCCCGGGCGGCGCCCGGGAAGAAGGCCCTCGACGTGGGCACCGGGTCCGGGTACCAGGCGGCGATCCTCGCGGAGACCTGTGACGAGGTCTTCTCCATCGAGATCCTCTGCGACCTCGCCGAGGCGGCCCGGAAGCGGCTCGACGGGCTCGGCTACCGCAACGTCCACGTCCGCTGCGGGGACGGCTACGCCGGGTGGCCGGAGGAAGCGCCGTTCGACGTGATCATCGTCGCGGCCGCCCCTCCCCGGGTGCCCGAACCGCTGATCGAGCAGCTGGCTCCCGGGGGACGCCTGGTGATCCCGGTGGGCAACGTCCACCAGGAGCTCGTCGTCATCGAGAAGCTGGAAGACGGTTCCCTGCGGCAGTTTACGGCCGGCGGGGTCCGGTTCGTGCCGATGACCGGGGAGGCCGTCCGGGGCGGCGGAGAAGGAAACTAATCCGTTAGCCATCCACCGCGGCCGGTGGTATCTTTCGTCCCTTCCCGGCGCGCCGCGCCGCGCCGGGCGGGGGAAGTGTTCCTGGAGCGTCCAAACCGAGGGGGACCGCCGCGATCCCCCGGAGGAGCAGAACCGTGCTCGAGCTGAGGAAGGGAGTGAACATCCTGCAGGAGGTCAGCGGGATCCGGACCGCGGAGCAGGCGGAGAAGCTCTTCGCCGAGCGCCTCGACGAGGCCAATCGGGCGAAGCTCGACCGGATCCGCAACGAGGAAGCGCGGATCGCCATTGCGGGCGCGATCGCCCTGGTCGATCCCGAGTCCGTGTTCGTCCACGACGGGTCCCCCGAGGCCCGCGCCCACGTCCGGCGAGTCGCCCTCGAGCGGAAGGAAGAGGAGCAGCTCAAGATGCCGGACCACACGATCCACTTCGACCTGCCGGAAGAGCAGGCGCGGATCGTGGATCGCACCTTCTACATCGTGAACCCGGACGAGAAGGTCTCGGTGCTCGCGAAGAAGATCCTCCGGGACGACGCCCTCGCCTACGTCCGGGACTACATGAAGGGAATTGGCAAGGGGATGCCCCTCTTCGTCGGCTTCTACTCCCGGGGCCCGATCGGCGCCAAGGCGGCGATTCCCGCCCTCGAGATCACCACGTCCGCCTACGTCACCCACTCCGCTGACATCCTCTACCGGAACGTCTACGCGAGGTTCGACGAGGAGGTCGAGCGGGCGGGCCTCTTCTTCACCAACGTCCACTCCCAGGGGCCGAACCGGCCCGAGGACCTGCCGAACGCGCGGGTCTTCATGGACCGGAGCTGGCTGACCACCTTCAGCACCTACTGCACCTACGCGGGCAACACCCTGCTCCTCAAGAAGGGGAACCACCGCTTCGCCGTCGACCTCGCAACCTACCTCAAGGTCGAGGAGGAGCTCTCCGAGCACATGTTCATCACCGGGATGACCGGCCCCGGCGGGCGGAAGACCTTCTTCGCCGGGGCGGCTCCCTCCGGCTGCGGCAAGACGACGACGGCGATGGTCGGCACCGACTTCATCGGCGACGACCTGGCCCAGCTCTGGATCGCCGAGGACGGCACCCTCCGGGCGATCAACCCCGAACAGGGGATCTTCGGGATCATCAAGGACGTCAACCGCGAGTCCGATCCCTACCTGATGAAGGCGATCCGGGAGCCCGGCAGCGAGGTGATCTGGTCGAACGTCCTGGTCGCCGACGGTGTCCCCTACTGGGAGGGCTCCGGCGAGGAGCTGCCCGAGCGGGGGATCAACTTCCAGGGCGAGTGGTGGAAGGGGAAGACCGACGAGAACGGCAAGCCGATCCCGCCTTCCCACCCGAACGCCCGCGTCACCGTCCCCTGCACCAGCATCGGCAACTACAACGAGCAGCTCGCCGAGGATCCCGCCGGCGTGCCGGTCAAGGTGATCACCTACTCCGGCCGTGACGCCGACACGATGCCCCCGATCGTCGTCGCCAGGAGCCCGGAGGAAGGGGTCGTCATCGGGGCCTCGATCGTCTCCCAGGCGACCGCCACCGAGGTCGGCGTGACCGGCGTGCGGCGCCAGCCCTGGGCGAACGCGCCGTTCATCCCGGGCCCCCTCGGCGACTACATGAACGCCCAGTTCAAGTTCTTCGGCTCGAAGAAGTTCTCGAACGAGGGACGCCCGATCCTCGCCGGCCTCAACTACTTCCTGACCCACGAAGCCCGGGGCGGGTCCGGCAAGGGGCTCCTCGGCGAAAAGCGGGACGTCCGGGTCTGGCTCTCCTGGCTCGAGCGGTTCGCCCACGGCGAGGTGAAGGCGATCGAGACCCCGATCGGCTTCCTGCCGCTCTACGAGGACCTCAGGAGCCTCTTCGCCGAGCTGATCGACAAGGACTACCCGCGGGAGCTGTACGACATGCAGTTCTCGCTCTACATCGACAACCTGGTCGCCCGGATCGACCTGCAGACCGAGGCGTTCCGCAAGGACGAGAACATCCCGGAGCTGCTCTTCGAGATCTACGACCGGCAGAAGAAGGAGCTGCTGGCCCTGCGCGAGAAGCACGGGGCGGTGGTCCCGCCGGCGACGCTGCTCGAGGAGGCGGGGGGCGCCCGCTGAGCCCACCCCCGGGAACGAGACCGGCGGCCCGGCCCCCCGGGGCCGGGCCGCTGCCGTTTGCCCCGGCGCGCATTCTCTGGTATTTCCGGGACTTCCGCCCCGGCCCGGGGCCGCGAGGAGAAGAGGTCGATGGCCAAGGAGATCACCCCCCGCGAGAAGGACTACGCCCGCTGGTACACCGACGTCGTCACCCGCTCGACGCTGGCCGACTACTCGCCGGTCAAGGGCTGCATGGTGATCCGCCCCCACGGCTACGCCCTGTGGGAGAACATGCGGGACGCCCTCGACCGGATGTTCAAGGCGACGGGGCACGTCAACGCCTACTTCCCCCTCTTCATCCCGAAGAGCTTCCTCTCGAAGGAGGCCGAGCACGTCGAGGGGTTCGCCAAGGAGTGCGCGATCGTCACCCACACCCGCCTCAAGGGGGTGGAGGAGGACGGGAAGCGCTTCGTCGTGCCCGACCCGGACTCGAGGCTCGAGGAGGAGCTGATCGTCCGCCCCACGTCGGAGACGATCATCTACGCGATGTACGCCAAGTGGATCCAGTCCTGGCGTGACCTGCCCCTGCTGATCAACCAGTGGGCGAACGTGGTCCGCTGGGAGATGCGGACCCGCCTCTTCCTCCGCACGACGGAGTTCCTCTGGCAGGAGGGGCACACCGCCCACGCGACCCACGAGGAGGCGATCGAGGAGGCGCTGACGATCCTCGAGATCTACCGGAAGTTCGCCGAGGAATGGCTGGCGATCCCGGTGCTGACCGGGACCAAGACCGAGAAGGAGAAGTTCGCCGGCGCCGTCACCACCTGGTGCATCGAGGCGATGATGCAGGACGGCAAGGCCCTCCAGGCCGGCACCAGCCACGACCTCGGGCAGAACTTCGCCCGGGCCTTCGACCTGAAATACCAGACCCGGGAGGGGAACTGGGAGTACGCCTGGAACACCTCCTGGGGGGTCTCCACCCGGCTGATCGGCGCCCTCGTGATGACCCACGGGGACGACGACGGGCTCGTCCTCCCGCCGAGGGTCGCCCCCCTCCAGGTCGTCATCGTCCCGATCTGGCGCAACGACGAGCAGCAGCGGGCGACGATCGCCGCCGGCCGGGAGCTGCTGGCGAAGCTCCGGGAGGCGGGCTTCCGGGTGACCTTGGACGAGCGGGACAACGTGAACCCCGGCTTCAAGTACGCCGAGTGGGAGCTGCGCGGCGTCCCGCTGCGCCTCGAGCTGGGTCCCCGGGACCTCGAGAAGAACGCGGTGATGGCGGTCTCCCGCCTCGACCGGCAGAAGACGTCGATCCCCTTCGACGACCTGCCCGCGAAGGTCGGCGAGCTGCTCGACGGCATCCAGGCCGCGATGCTCGAGCGGGCCCGGAAGTTCCGGGACGAGCGCACCCGCGAGGTCGACGACTGGGCCGCCTTCGAGCGGGAGATCGAGGCGGGGGGCTTCCTCCGGGCCCGCCACTGCGGCGACCGGGCCTGCGAGGAGGAGATCCAGGAGAAGACGAAGGCGACGGTCCGCGTCCAGCCGGACGGCGAACCGGACGACCCGGGTCCCTGCGTCCACTGCGGCAGGGACGCCCCGCGCCGGGTCGTCTTCGCCCGCGCCTACTGAGCGAGAAGACAGGGTTCGTTGCCCACCGCGGGGCGGGGCACGAGTTTCCACCCCGGGGATCCCCCACCCTCCCCGGGAGGAGAAGGTCGATGCGTTCGAGAACCATCCTCACCGTCCTGGCCCTGCTGGCCATCCTCGTCCTCGTCCCGGACGCCCGCGCGGGAGACGCACCCTCGTTCCTCGGCGGGTGGCTGAACATGGATTCCCCGCCCCCGATCCAGGTGAAGGTGAAGGGGGTCGGCAAGGGGACCGTCGAGCTGGAACGGGTCCGCTTCTCCGGGGGGTACGAGGGGGGCGCCTTCTCGGTCTACCTGGTCGACGAGATCACGCCGACCTGGGCCCGGGTGTACTCCAGCGCCGGCGTGCTGCACTTCTACTACGACTGGAGCCAGAAGAAGCGCCGCGTCACCTGCACCCCGCACGACGAGGAGGACATCGTCGATTTCGTGCGGGTGATGATCGAGGAGGCCCTCGGCCTCGACCACGAGACCCACTCGGTCGAGGTGCTGAAGACGAAGATGAGGGCCAAGGTGGCCCGGGACGGGGAGAGCGCCCGGCTGAAGTTCGAGGTGAAGTTCCGGGTGACCGCCACCGAGGGCAGCGGCAAGGCGCGCAAGGGGCGCATGAAGCTCAAGGTCACCGCTCCGCGGGAGCCTCCACACTAGCGTCGCGCTCGCGGGTCTCCCGCACGAAGGAGAGGAGGCGACGCAGCAGGCCGTCGACGGGAGCGTCGTGGAGGGCGACGCGGGGGAGCCGGTACGGGTCGTCGCCGGGCCGGGCGACGCCGGGCCGCATGGTCAGCGCCGCCCGGTACCCGGCGGCCCGCAGTTCCTCGACCACCTGCTCGGACACTCCCGCGGCGGCTCCGTAGGGGTACGCGAAGACCGGCAGGTCCATCCACGGGGGCGGGGCGACCTCGGCCCCCAGCTCCTCTCCCCCGAGCAGCTCGACGCGCCGGTGTCCGGCGCCGTGGAAGCCGAGGGCCGCCCCC
Source organism: Acidobacteriota bacterium (assembly GCA_027064265.1). Classification (GTDB taxonomy): domain Bacteria; phylum Acidobacteriota; class Polarisedimenticolia; order J045; family J045; genus JAMOQA01. The sequence continues at coordinate 7,449 of JAMOQA010000056.1, read as the reverse complement.
GCCTCCCCGAACGCCCGCGGCGGCGCCGGAGTCCCCCCCGCCGCGAGCACGTCCCAGCGGAACCGCCCCCAGGGAGCGGCCTCCTCCCTGCACGGGAAGACCGCCACGGGGACTCCCCTTCCCCGCAGCACCGGCAGGCCCCACCGGAGCAGGTCGACGGTGCCGTCGTCGAAGGTCAGCAGGAACGAGAGGCCCGGCTGCAGGGAGCCGCGGGCGAGGGCTTCCAGCGCTTCCCCGGGGGCGAGGAACGGTCCCACCCGCGAGAGGACGTCGACGAGACGGCCGAGAGCCGCCGCCGGCATCGCCAGGTCCAGGGGGTCGGGCTCCCGGCGGCGGCTCACCCGGTGGCCCGCCAGGATCGCGAGGCCCCCTTCCGGGAGGCGCGCCCGGGCCTCCTCCCCCAGGCGGCGGGCGAGGCTCCCGGCCCGGGCGGCGGCCCGCAGGTCCCGGAGGACGCGGACCGGCCCCTCCCGGCGTGGCCGCGGGGGGGGAGGAGCCGGCGCCCCCGGCGGCCCCACCGCCGGGTCCAGCCCGGGCGGCACCGGGAGGACGACCCGGGCGGCCGCCAGGGGGACCAGCGAGTCGGGCAGTACCGGCCCGCCGAGCTCCTCGGGGAGATCCCGGGGCACCCGGGCCTCCGCCGGGAGGATCCCCGGGAAGGACCCCGCTTCCTCCTCCGAGATGAACGGCCGCCCGGCCCGCCGGAGGATCCATTCGCCTTCACTTTCGTTCGCAACGTATTCCGGCGAGAGCCGCCACGGACCCGCCGGGGCCGGCAGGAGGGGTTCCTCCGCCCGGAGCGTGCCGGGAACCCGTCCCCCCAGGGCGGAGAGGTCCGGGCTCGCCCGGAACGCGTCCGGGTCCGTGCCGGGGACCAGTTCCCCTCCCCCGGCCGCCACCTTCACGATCTCGCGCTCGTCGAGCAGCCGGGGCGAGAGGGGCGCGAGGGCATCCATCCACTCCCCCGGCGCCAGCGGGGACCGGCCGGCGTAGAGGTGCGGCTGCAGGCGGTTGTGCAGGTGGGAGAGGACGGCCGTCCCCTCCCCGGCGAGGACCCGCCGCACCTCCCGGGCCGCCCCGGGAAGCGAGGGGAAGTCGAAGAAGGCGTCGACCACGTGGACCCGGGCGAAGGTCCCGTCGGCGAACGGGAGCGGGCCGCCCGCGTCGGCGCAGACCAGCAGGGCGTCCGCGACCAGGTGCCGCCGGGCGAGGAGCAGTACCGGGAAGAGGGCGTCCACCCCGGCGAGGGGCCCGGCGCCGAGGGCGGCGAGGGACACCAGGAGGTGCCCGACGCCGCATCCCAGGTCGAGGACCGGCCCCTCCCCCGGGCCGACCAGCGCGGCGAGGGCCTCGGCTGCGACGAACGTCGGGTCGGAGCGGCGCCGGAGCAGGTAATCGGCGAAGGCGGGCACCGGCCAGGGGGGACGGCCGAAGAGCTCCCGGACCGCGGCCGGGAACCCCCCTCGCGCCGCGCGCCGCAGGCGCCGTCGGACCCGGCGGGCCGCCCGGCCCGCGCCGGGCGGGCGGCGGAGGAGCCGGCCGGCGAGGCGCTCGAGGACGCGGTCCGCCCGGCTCCGCAGGTCGGCGCCGGCCAGGATGGCGGCGGCCGCCTCCTCGTCCCCCGCCCCGAGGGCCCCGAGGGCCCGGTCGGTGGCGCTCCCTTCCCGGAGGACCACGATGCCCGAGACCACCGGCCAGCGGCGCCTCCGGCAGGCGAGGGCGCCCCCGGCCGGGAGGTCGACGGGAGAGAACTCCCCCCCGCAGCAGGGACAGCGCAGGCGGGGAAGCCAGGCGTGGAGCGCGGGAGGCAGGGGCATCCGGGTCCTCGGGCGGGGCGGGCCCTCCCCGCCCCCGGGATAGGATAGGTCCGCCACCGTCCGCCGGGCACCGTTCTGCCCCGGAAATCCTTGCCTTTCCCGGCGCCGGGCCAGAGGATTGACCCCGGGGCCCGGGCCCGCGAGGGGGGTGCCGCGCCCCGGAGGTCCTGCCGATGAAGCTCGAGGGAAAGACGGTCCTGGTCACCGGGGGTACCGGCTCGTTCGGGCGCGCGTGCACCCGCGTCCTGCTCGCGGAGCACGATCCCGCCAAGGTGATCGTCCTCAGCCGGGACGAGCTCAAGCAGTACGAGATGGCCCAGGAGTTCCGGGATTCCCGCCTGCGGTTCTTCCTCGGGGACGTGCGGGACCGGGACCGGCTGCGCCGGGCCTTCGAGGGGGTCGACGTCGTCATCCACGCCGCGGCCCTCAAGCAGGTCCCGGCGGCCGAGTACAACCCCCTCGAGGCGATCCGGACCAACATCTTCGGGGCGGCCAACGTCGTCGACGCCGCCCTCGACACCGGCGTCCGCCGGGTGGTCGCGCTCTCCACCGACAAGGCGGCGAACCCGATCAACCTCTACGGGGCGACCAAGCTCTGCCAGGACAAGCTGTTCGTCGCGGCGAACTCCTACGCCGGCTCCCGGGACGTGCGGTTCGCCGTCGTCCGCTACGGCAACGTGGTCGGCTCCCGGGGCTCGGTGATCCCGTTCTTCCTGCGGCAGCGGGAGACCGGTGTCCTGCCGATCACCGACGAGCGGATGACCCGGTTCTGGATCACCCTCGAGCAGGGAGTACGGTTCGTGCTGCGCGCGATCGACGAGATGCGGGGCGGCGAGATCTTCGTGCCGAAGCTTCCGTCGATGCGCATCGTCGACCTGGCCCGGGCGATCTGCCCGGAGTGCCGGATCGAGATCACCGGGATCCGGCCCGGGGAGAAGCTCCACGAGGTCATGGTCCCGGTGGACGACGCCCGGAGCACCCTCGAGTACGACGACCACTTCGTCATCCAGCCGATCTTCCCCTGGTGGGACGCGGAGGCGTTCCGGAAGGAACGGGGAGGGCGGCCCTGCCCCGACGGCTTCTGCTACAGCTCCGACGCCAACGACCGCTGGCTCTCCGTCGAGGAGCTGCGGGAGATCGTCGCCAACCACCTGCCATGAGCGAGGGTGCCGGAAAGCGGTTCCTGCCTTACGGCCGCCAGTGGCTCGGGGAGGAGGAGATCGAGGCGGTGGTCGCCGTCCTCCGGGGCGACTGGCTGACCCAGGGGCCGGCGATCGAGCGGTTCGAGCGCCGGCTCTGCGAGGTCACGGGCGCGCGCCACGCCGTCGCCGTCTCCTCCGGGACCGCCGCCCTGCACCTCGCCATGCTCGCCCTCGGCGCCGGCCCGGGCGACCTGGTCGCCGTGCCGCCCCTCACCTTCGCGGCCTCGGCGAACGCGGCCCTCTACGCGGGAGCGCGGCCGGTCTTCGTCGACGTGCACCCGGGCACCTGGTGCCTCGACCCGGACCGGCTGCGGGAGCTGCTCCGGGCCCCCCCGGGGGAGGGCCGCCCGCGGGGCGTCGTCCCGGTCCACTTCGCCGGTCTCCCCGCCCACGCGGAGGAGATCGCCGCCATCGCCCGGGAACACGGCCTCTTCGTCCTCGAGGACGCCTGCCACTCCCTGGGGGCGGAATGGGAGGATGCCGCGGGGCGGACCCACCGGGTCGGCGACGGGACGACCGCCGACGCCACCGTGCTTTCCTTCCACCCGGTCAAGGGGATCACCACCGGAGAGGGGGGCGCGGTCCTCACCCCCCACGCCGAGATCGCGGAACGGGTACGCCGCCTGCGCCACCACGGGATCGAGCGGGACCCGGCCCGCTTCCGCTTCCCGTCCCCCGGCGCCTTCTACCACGAGATGCAGGAGCTCGGCTTCAACTACCGCATCACCGACATCCAGTGCGCCCTCGGCACGGTCCAGCTCGACCGGCTCGAGGGATTCGTGGAACGGCGGCGGGAACTGGCCGCCCGCTACCACCGGCTGCTGGCGGACGATCCGCGGGTGACCTTCCAGGAGATCCCGCCGGGCTGCCGCTCCGCCTGGCACCTCCTCGCCGTCGAAGTGCCCTCCCGCGACCGGGTCTTCGCCGCCCTCCGGGAGCGCGGGATCGGTTGCCAGGTCCACTACCTCCCGGTCCACCTCCACCCGTACTACAGGGACCTCGGGTACGGTCCCGGCCTCTGCCCCGTGGCGGAGGGGCATTCCGCGCGCACCCTCACCCTGCCCCTGTTCCCGGCGATGGCCGACGCCGACGTCGACCGGGTAGTCGCGGACCTGCGGGAGGTCCTGGACAAGGCCGTTCCCGGGGAGGAAGACCGGTGACGGGTCCCGTCCCGGGGGCGATCGTCCAGGCGCGGCTCGGCTCGACGCGCCTGCCCCGGAAGGTCCTCGAGCCGATCGAGGGCCGCCCGATGCTGGCGCGGGTCCTCGAGCGGGTCGCCCGCTCTCCCGGGATCGAGCGGGTCGTCCTCGCGATCCCGGAGGGGGAACGGGACGAGCCCCTCGCGGAGCTGGCCGGGGAGCTCGGCGTCCCGGTCTTCCGCGGTCCCGAGCACGACGTGCTCGCCCGGTACCTGGGGGCCGCCCGGGCCCACGGCATCGACCCGGTGGTCCGGATCACCTCGGACTGCCCCCTGCTCGACCCGGAGCTGGTCGGGGCGACCCTCGCCGCGTTCCGGGAGCGCCGGGAACGCGACCCGGTCGACCTCCTCGCGAACACGGTGCCGCGTCGCTGGCCCCGGGGGCTGGACACCGAGGTCGTCTCCCTCGCGGCCCTCGCGGAGCTGGACCGGGTCGAGGACGACCCCGCCGTGCGGGAGCACGTGACCCTGGGCATCTACCGCCGACCGGAGCGGTTCCGCGTCGCGGGCCTGGCCGCGGAGGAGGACCTCTCCCGCCTGCGCTGGACCGTGGACACGCCGGAGGACCTCGCCCTGGTCCGGGAGGTCTACCGGGAGCTCCTGCCGGTCCACGGCCCCCTGTTCGGCTGGCGGGAGGTGGTCGCCCTCCTCGACCGGCGGCCCGAACTCTCGGCCCTGAACGCCCGCGTCCGCCAGAAGGAGGCGCCGCCGTGAGCGGCGGGGGGGCCCGTCCCCGGGTCCTGCTCCGGGCGGACGCGGGGCCCGGGGCCGGCGCGGGCCACCTGGTGCGCTCGATCGCCCTCGCCGAGGGGTTCGCCCGGGCCGGTGCCGAGCCGCTCCTCGTCACGCCCGGACTTCCCCCCGGGATGGCGCGCCTCGTCGAGGGTCGGCGCGTTCGCCACGTGCCGGTCCCCGGTCTGGCGCCCGACGATCCCGGGCCCCTCGCCGGGCTGGCCGGCGAGGACGCGGCGCTCGTGGTGCTGGACGGATACCGGCTCGGACCGGATGCCGTCGCGGCCGCCCGCCGCGCCGCCCCGTTCGTGGTCGCCCTCGCGGACGGGGACGCCCCCGCGGGCGTGGACGCGGTGGTGGACCACGAGCTGTGCGCCACCCCCGGCCGGTACCCGGGGGTCCCGCTGCGCCTCCTCGGCCCGCGGTACGCCCTCCTCCGGGAGGAGTTCCGGGACCCGCCGCCCCGGCCGCTCCGGGAACCCGGGCCGCCCCTGGTCCTGGTCACCCTCGGGGGATCGGCCACCGGCCGCCTGGGAAGGAAGGTGCTCGACCTCCTCGCCGCCGCGGATCGCCCGTTCCGCGCCCGGATCGTCGGAAACCCCTGGGAGGAGACGCCCGCTCCGCGCCCCGGCGCGACCCCGGTGAGCATCGAGTTCCTCCCGCCGCTCCCGTCCCTCGTCGAGGAGCTGTCCCGGGCGAGCGTGGCGCTGCTCGCCGCCGGGGGAACCCGTTTCGAGGCCGCCCGCTGCGGGTGCGCGATGCTCCTCGGCGTCCTCGCCGACAACCAGGTCGACGACGCCCGGGCCTTCGTCGCGGCGGGGGCGGCCCGGGGCCTGGGCCGGTGGGACGACCTGGACCCCGCCGAGGGTGGCATGCTGCTCCGGGAGCTGCTCGACCGGCCGGACCTCCGGCGGGAGCTGGCCACCCGGGCGGCGGCACTGGTCGACGGCCGGGGGGCGGAGCGCGCGGCCCGGGAGCTGCTCGCCGCGGCGCGGAGCGCCGCCGGGAGGGAGACGCGATGAGAGACGTGATCGAGATCGGTGAACGGAAGGTCGGCCCCGGCCACCCGTGCTTCGTCGTCGCCGAGGCCGGCTCGAACCACGGCGGCTCCCTCGAGCAGGCGCTCGCCCTGGTCGACGTGGCGGCCGACGCGGGGGCCGACGCCGTCAAGTTCCAGCTCTTCCGCGCCCGGAAGCTCTACCCCCGCTCGGCCGGGCGGAGCGACTACCTGGGAATCGCGAAGCCGATCTACGAGATCATTCGCGAGATGGAGATGCCGCCGGAATGGCTGCCTCGCCTCGCGGAGCGGGCCCGGGAACGGGGGATCGTCTTCTTCGCCGCCCCGTTCGACGAGGAGTCCGCCGACCTGCTCGACCCGTACGTGCCGGTCTTCAAGGTGGCCTCCTACGAGATGACCCACCACCCGCTGCTGCGGCACGTCGCGGCCAGGGGGAAGCCGGTGATCCTGTCCACCGGCACGGCGAACCTGGACGAGGTCGCCCGGGCGGTCACGGCGTTCGCCGCGACGGGGAACGACCAGCTCGCGCTCCTCCAGTGCACGGCGAAGTACCCGGCTCCCCTCGAGGCGCTCAACGTGCGCGCCCTGGTGACGCTCCGGGAACGGTTCGGGCTGCCGACCGGCCTTTCCGACCACAGCCGCGACCCGCTGGTCGGGCCGATGACCGCCGTCGCCCTCGGCGCCTCGATCGTCGAAAAGCACTTCACCCTCTCGAACCGCCTGCCCGGGCCGGACCACGCGTTCGCCGTCGAGCCCGGCGAACTCGCCGAGATGGTGCGCCGCATCCGCGAGGTGGAACGCGCCCTCGGCCACGGGCGCAAGGAGGCACTCCCCGAGGAGGAGGAGCTGCGCCGGTTCTCCCGCCGGTACGTCTACACGACCCGGGCCGTCGCCGCCGGCGAGCCGTTCACCAGGGAGAACGTCGCGGTGCTCCGGGCGGGGAAGCTGCCGCCAGGGCTGCCCCCCGAGGACTTCGAGCGCGTGCTCGGAGCCCGCGCCGCGCGGGACCTGGCACCGGAGAGCCCGGTGACGGAGGACGACCTGGCATGAGCGGCGTGGCGCCCCTGCGCGTCGTCACCCTCGGCTACCTCTGGCGGGTGGCCCGGGCGGCCCGCGCCGCGGGCCACGACGTGCACGCCGGGCTCGAGCCGGGCCGCTCGCGCACGGAGGCGGCGCGGGCCGCTCTCTCCCGGGAAGGGGTCACGGTCTTCGACGTCCCCGCGGTGGACGACGCCCTCTCCCGGCGACTCGCGGAGGCCGACCTGCTGCTGGTCGGCGCCTTCGGCCGGATCCTCCCGGGAGACATGCTCCGTCTCCCCGCCCGGGGCGCCTTCAACGTCCATCCCTCGCTCCTGCCCGCCTACCGCGGGAACAACCCGATCGAGTGGCAGATCCTCCGGGGGGAGCGCACCGGGGGAGTGACGGTCCACGAGCTGGTCGAGGAGGTCGACGCCGGCCCGATCGTCGCCGCCCGGTCCTTCG
>JAMOQA010000055.1 GCA_027064265.1 Acidobacteriota bacterium | reverse complement strand
CTTCGCCATCGGACCGGACGACGACTGGGAGGCGATCCTGGATCGTGCCCACCGGGCGGCGGAGGAGCTGCTCGCTGCCCTCCTGCGGGAGGACCCCGCGGGCTGGCCCCGGGTACCCCAGCCCCCGGGGGAAGCTCCCCTCCCGGTGCGCCGGCGCCGCGACGGGGTCGTGGACTGGACGCGGCCGGCGGACGAGATCCGGCGCCTCGTCCTCGCCGAGGGCTGGCGGGGCTGGGTCCGGTCGGCGAGGGAGGACGGGGGGAACGTGATCCTCGAGGCGGTGCGGGTGGAAACCCCCTCCCGGACCGCGCCGCCGGGCACGGTGCTCGAGGGGGGCGCCACCCCGCTGGTGGTGGCGGGAAGCGGCGCTCTCCGCCTCCTGCGCCACCGTGCGACCTCCCCGCTCCGGGCGGGGGAACGTCTCGGGGGGACCGGGCGATGAAGCGGCCGTCGGTGGCGATGATGCAGCCGACGTTCCTGCCGTGGACCGGCTACTTCGCCCTGCTCGCGGCGGCCGATGTCTTCGTCTTCCTCGACGACTTCCAGTTCTGCCGGCGTTCGTTCCACCACCGGAACCGGCTCCTGCTTCCGGACGGGACGGTGACGTGGATCACCCTGCCGGTCGCCCACGGCGGCCGGGTCCCCCTGCGGGAGGCTCGTCCCCTCCTCGACGAGACATTCCGGCGGCGGTTCCTCGAGACCCTCCACCACGCCTGGGCCCGCTGCGCCCACCGGGACGGGGCGCTGGCCCTCGTGGAGCCCTGGATCCGCCGGGACTGGGAGAACCTCGCCGCGATGAACGCCGCCCTCGTCCGGGAAATCGCCGCGAGGCTGGGGTTCTCGCCCCGGTTCGTCGAGAGCTCGTCCCTCGGCTCCGCCGGCCGGCGCTCGGCGCGGATCGCCGACCTGTTGCGCCGGCTCGGCGCCGGCAGCTACCTGGCCGCGCGGGGCTCCCTCGGCTACATGGTCGAGGACGGCGTCTTCCCCCTGCCCGACGTCGAGACGTACTTCCAGCGCTACGAGCCCGCGCCCTACCCCCAGCTCCCCGGGCGACCGTTCGTCCCCTACCTGTCGGTGCTGGACCCCCTGGCGCGGCACGGGGCGGACGCGACCCGGGAGATCGTCCTCGCCGGGGCGGGGCCGTTCGAGCCCTGGGACGAGGCGGTCGCCGGCATGGCCCCGGGAGGACGGCCGTGACCGCCCCGTCGCCTCCCGCCCCCGGGGCGCTGACCCGTCTCTTCCTGCGCAACACCGGCGCGAACCTGGCGCTCCGGGGGGCGTCGGTCGTGGCCTCGCTGGTGGCCACCGCCGCCCTGGTCCACGGCTACGGGGAGGACCGGTTCGCCCTGGTCGTCCTCGGGCTGCACCTCGCGGGCCTCGCTTCCCTGGCGGCCCCCGGCCTTCCCGGGGCGCTCACCCGGGAGGTCGCCGCCGCCATCGGCCGGGGAGACCCCGTGGAGGCCGGCCGCCTGGTCCGGGCGGCGGGCCGCCTCTACCTGGTCGGTGGCCTGCTCCTCGGCGGCGGGCTCGCCGCCTTCGCGTCCCTCGGGGGCATGCGAATCTTCCGGTTCCCGCCGGAGACGTTCCGGGAGGGAACCGCCGTCCTCGCCCTGGCCGGCGTCGTGCTCGCCGCCCGCTGGGCCTTCGCCGCCTGGGGGGACGCCCTCGCGGGCCTGCAGGAGTACCCGTACCTGGCGGTCGTCCGTTCCGGCATCGCCTTCGCCCTCTCCGCCGGGGTCGCCCTCGTCGCGTGGCGGGGACTGCCGCTCCCGGCGGTCCTCGGCGTGCACGGGATCGCCCGGCTCGCCGAGGGCCTGTTCCTCCGTTCCCGGGCGCGCCGGCTCCTGCCCGCGCCACCGGTTCCTCCCCGGGAGACCCTCCGCACCCTGCGGCCGGTGTTCCGCATCGGCGCGGACATGGCGATCCTCGAGGTGGCGGGGATCGTCCACCACCGGGTCGACACCCTGGTCCTCGCGGTCCTCGCGTCGGCGTCGGCCGTCGCGGCCTGCCAGGTGACGGTCCGCCTCCACAACCTGGTCCGGGAGTTCCAGGGGACCCTGGCCTCCGCCCTCGCGCCCCTGGTCGCCCGCGAGTCCGGGCGCGGCAACGAGGCGGCGGTGGAACAGGTGCTCTACCGGGGCACCCGGTACGACCTGGTCGTGCTGCTCCCGGTGGTGGTCCCGGCGGTCCTGTTCGCCGGGGACTTCCTGCGGCTGTGGCTCGGCCCGGAGTGGGCCCGCTGGGGCCCGCTGGCCGCCGCCTTCGCCGGCTACTGGGGAGTGGCCGCGCTGACGACGTTCGCCGGGCAGGTCGCCGTGGGCACGGCGAACGTCCGCCCCCTCGCGGCGATCGCCGCCGGGACCGCGGTGGTCAACCTGGGGCTGTCGGTCCTGCTGGCGCCGCGCCACGGGGTGGCCGGCGTGCTCGGCGCGACCCTGGTCGCCTACGGGCTCGCCCTCCCGCTCCAGGCGATCTTCCTGTTCCCGCGCCTCGGCATCCGGGCGGGGAGGTTCCTCCGGGAGGTGATCCTTCCCGTCTACCCGGCGGCCGGCGCCGTGACCCTGGTCCTGGCCGCGCTGCGCCGGGTCGTCCCTCCTCCCGCGAGTTTCCCCGGCCTGGTCCTCCAGGGCGGCGTCGCCGGGTTCCTGGTCCTGGCGGTCCTCCTGGGAGCCGCCCTCGAACCCCGCGACCGGGAGCGTCTCCGCGCCCTCCTGCCGGGGCACGGGGGGGAGCGTCGATGACCCGGCTCCTCGTCCCCCGGCGCAGGCCCGAGGCGCTCCTCCTCGACGCGCGCCCGGGAGACGTCCTGCTCCGGCCGGGGGAGATGCCCCTCCCCCTCCCCACCGTCGCGCGGGTCCTCGACCGGTACGACCTGCTCCCGGTGGCGGAACGGGCCCGGATCCGCGATGCCGTGCCCCGGTGGCTGGCCGCCCTGGCCGCGACCGACGCCGCCCGCCGCCTCGAGCGGGACGGGATCTCCCCGGTGGACCTGGTGGCGGGCGAGCGGGTCCCCGCCCTCCTCGAGGGGCTTCGCCTCGGGCTGCTCCTCGCCCGCCTCCGCGAGGGGACGAGGCGACCGGAGTGGGTCGTCGGATCCCCCTGGCCGGCACTCGGCCCTGCCCTCGCGGGGGCCGCGATCCCGCCCGAACGGGTCACCGGCCGCCGGGAGCCCCGCTGGCACCTGCTCCTCCCGGCCCTGCCGCGTCTCGGCGGGCTGCTCGGCACCATCGGCCGGGCCCCCGTTTCCTCGCCCGCGCGTCCTTCCCCGCCGGCCCCCGGCCGGGTCCTTCTCCTCGAGGCATCCCGGACCCGGGCCCTCGGCCGGGAACTCGAGGAGGCGGGCGTCCCCCTCGCCCGGCTCGTCCCCCGGGACGAGAACCGGTACCTGCCGGTCCCGCCCTCCCCGGTCGCGCTCGACGGCGAGGCCTGGGACCGCCTGCTCGCGACCATCCCCCCCGCCCCCCCGGAGATGCCGGGCGGCCCGGGGTTCGACCCCCGCCGGGTCCTGGGCGCGGTCCTGCGGGACGCGTTTTCGCTCGCGGCGCGCCGCCTCGGGGAAGCGCTCGCCTGGCGCGAGCTGCTCCGGGAGCTGCGCCCGCCGGCGATCGTCGCCGGGCTCCCCTGGCAGGGGGACCTCCGGGCCCTCGCCTTCGCCGCCCGGTCCCTCGACGTTCCCTTCGTCGCGGTCCAGGACGGGGTGCTGGGCTGGGCCGGGATCGGGGCGATCCTTCCGCCGACCGCGGCGTTCTCCTGGGGGCCGGAAGGGACCCGCTGGTTCGTCGCCCGGGGCTTCCCCCGGGACCGGGTCTTCGAGGTCGGAGACCCGCTGCTCGAGCCCAGGAAACACCGTGTCTTCTCGATCGACCCGCGGGAGGCCCGCCGGAGGCTCGGTCTCCCGCCGGGCCGGCGCGTCCTCCTCGCCGGTCTCGCCAACAGCTCCCCCCACGACGTCCACGCCGAGGAGGACTCGCCCCTGGCCGCCCTCGCCGGCATCGCCCGGGGGATCCGGGACGCCGACGGCTGGGTCCTCGCGGTCAAGCCCCACCCGCGCCTTCCCCGGGTCGACGGACTCGCCCGTCTGGCGGAGGCGGACCGCGTGCTCCGGGGCATCTCCGCCCGTCTCCTTCCGCCGGCCACCGACATCGCCCTGGCCCTCGCCGCCGCGGACGCCTGGATCTCGGAGGGGGACACGGTGACCGTCGAGGCGATCGTGGCCGGGCGGGACGTCCTGGCCTGGCGGGGAGGCGCGGCGCCCTGTCCCTGCCCGGACATGGCCGGGAACGCCGTTCCGTCCGCCGCCGATCCCGGCGAACTGGCGGGCCTCCTCTCCCGGGACCGGCTCCCGCCGGCGAACCCCGCGCTCCTCGGGGGACAGGTGCGGCGCGTCGCCTCCCCGGCCGACGCCCTGGCCCACCTTGCCCCGGACATCGATTCGGCTTACGGCCCGGTTTGCCGAACAACTTGCCATCAGCCTCCTTCTGTGCCATAAAAGATTCGGCCCGAGAGGAAAGACCCCCGGCGGAACGCCGGGGGTTCACCGCAGGAAGGGCCGGGTCCCCCCTTGATCCGAGGGACCGGAACGGGGACGATGAACGCGATCGGACGAACGATGACCAGCCCGGAACGGATTCGCAGGCTCGGCCGCCTGGCGCTCCTCGCGGCGCTGGCGGCGGGACTCGGGTTCGGCCTGCTGGGGTTCGGTCTCACCTGGACTCCCGCCCCGGAGCCCGTCCCGGTCGTCCGCCCCCTCGTCTCCCGGGACCTTCCCGAGATCCGCCGGGACGGCGTCCTGCGGGTCGCCCTCTGGCCCGACTCCGTCGACTACGCCCGCCGCCGCGGCCGCGACGAGGGGTTCTCCCTCGAGCTGGTCCGCGTCGCGGCCCGTCGCCTCGGCGTCGGCCTCGAGGTGGTCGTTCCCGCCAACCCGGCCCGGGCGCTCCGGGACCTGGACGCCGGACGGGTCGACCTGGTGGCGATCGCCGCCCCGGGACCGCGCCCGGTGGCCACCGAGGTCGCCTGGCTCCGCCCCGTGGAACTCTCCCCGCCGGTGGTCCTCGGCCGGGACGCGGCCCGGATCGTCTCCCTCGAGACCCTCGCCGGCCGCGAGGTGGCGGTGGTGCGCCACACGGCCCTCGAGGCGGTCGCCGAGCGGTGGCGGGAAGAACTGGGCGGGCGCCTCGCGATCCGCCGGCTGCCCCCTGACACGTCGATCGACGACCTGGCCCGGGCGGCGGCCCTCGGCCGGGTCTCCCTGGTCGTCCTCGACGAGCGCCGCGCCCGCCTCGAGGCGGCGGTGCTGCCGCCCCTCGGGGTCAGCGCTCCCCTCGGGGAACCCCTTCCCTGGCGCTGGGCGGTCCGGCCGAACGCCCCGCGGCTCGCCGAGGTCCTCGACGGGATCCTCGCGGACGCCCGGGGCAGCGGCCTGGTCGCTCGCCTCGAGGCCCGCTACCTGGACGATCCGGCCCGGCTGCGCCGGCGGCGGCGCCCGGTGTTCCGGGCCCGGGGACCCCGCCTTTCCCCCTGGGACGGGATCTTCCGCGAGGCGGCGGCCGGCAGCGGGTTCGACTGGCGGCTCCTCGCCGCCCTCGCCTTCGCCGAGAGCGGGTACGACCCGTTCGAGGTCAGCTCCCGGGGCGCGGTCGGGCTGCTCCAGCTGATGCCGGCGACCGCGCGGGCGTTCGGCGCCGAGGACCCGTTCGACCCGGCCCAGAACGTCCTCGCGGGGGCCCGGCACCTGCGCTGGCTCACGAACCTGTTCCGGGACGTTCCCCCGTCCGAGCGGATCCCCTTCGCCCTGGCGGCGTACAACATGGGCCTCGCCCACGTCGAGGACGCCCGGGAACTCGCCCGGCGCCGGGGCCTCGACCCGAACCGCTGGGAGGGCGGCGTCGCCGAGGTGCTGCCGCTCCTCGAGGACCCGGCGATCGCCGCCACCCTGCCCCACGGCCGGGCCCGCGGCCGGGTCACCCTCCGCTACGTGCAGCACGTCCTCGCGCTCTACCGGCGGTTCCGGGGCGGCGCGGTCCCGGTGCCGCCCGCCGACCAGGCGGCGACCCGAGCCTCCACCGAGGGTTGATCGCGGCCCTTTCCCGGGGGGCCCGCTTCAGCGCCCGCCGGCCGGCACCCGCAGCCGGTGGGTGCCCCGGGGGAGCCAGTGGCCCCGGAGCTGGGGGTTGGCGAGCCGGAGGGCGGCGTAGTCGAGCCCGTGCTCCCGGGCGAGCTTCCGGAGGTCGGCCCGCTTGCCGCGCACCCGGATCTCGACGACCCGGTAGCGGGGGACGTGCAGGGGCTTCATCGGGATGATCCCGTACTCCTCCGGGTGCTCGATCACGAGCTTCGCCGCCAGGATGCGCGGCACGTAGCGGCGGGTCTCCCAGGGCAGGTAGAGGGAGAAGACGTCGTGGGGCCCCTGGTCCTCGAGGGCGCCCCGCACCTTGTTCTCCCCGGCGTTGTAGGCGGCGAGGGCGAGGAACCAGTCACCGAACTCGTCGTGGAGATCCCGCAGGTAGGCGAGGGCCGCGTCGGTGGACTTCTCGAGGTCCATCCGCTCGTCCAGGTAGCGGTCGACCCGCAGGCCGTACCGGCGCGCCGTCCCGCGCATCAGCTGCCAGACCCCGACGGCCCCGGCCGGCGATCGCACCGTGGGGCGCAGGTCCGACTCGATCATCGCCAGGTAGACGAGGTCCCGGGGCAGTCCCGCCGCCCGGATCTTCTCCTCGAGCACGGGGAGGATCGCCGGGGCCCGGCGGGTCCAGAGCATCGGCATCAGCGGGCGGCCGCAGGTGAGGAGCAGCTCGTAGGCGACCGCCTCCCGGACCTCGGGACGATCGAGGGGCACCGGCTGGCCGCAGAGGGTCGCCCGCTCGGGTACCGGCAGGGAAGCGAGGGTCCGGGAGCGCACCCCGGGAAGCTGGCGACGCATCTCCCGCAGCTCCCGGCGCAGCGCCTCGACCTCGTCGACGGGGCCGCCACCGCCCCGGGAGCCGTCCCCCTCCGTGTCCGCGACCGGGAGGGGAACTTCCTCCCCGAGGTCCCGCCAGGCGACCGCCCGGGTGCCCGGTTCCCGGTAGAGCAGGAAGAGACCCGCCGCGAGCAGCATCGCCCCGACCAGGACCCCCAGGATGCTCCCGCGACTCGCCAACGCCGGTCCCTCCTCTCCGCCATCGCCTCCGGGGAAAGTATAGGGGCGGCCCCGCGGGGCCGCCCCGGACGGATCCTCCCGGACCCGGTCGTTCGTCGTTCGCTGGTCAGCAGCCGGCGCCGGCGAGCTCGACCCGGCCCATGATCTCGTCGAGGCGCTGCAGCCCCTCGTCGATCTCCTCGGCGGTGATCGAGAGCGGCGGGCGGAACCGGACCGAGTTCGTCCCGCAGGGCAGCACGAGGAGCCCGTCCTCGTGGCACGCCCTGACCAGGCGGTCGCGGGTCTCGCCGTCGGCGAGGCTGAAGGCGCACATCAGGCCGCGCCCGCGCACGTTGCAGACCGCGTCGGAACGACGGGACGCGATCTCGCGCAGCCCGGCGAGGAGCCGCTCTCCCTGGCGGGCGGAGTTCTCCACCAGCTTCTCCTCCTCGATGATCTCGAGGAGCCGGGTGGCGCGGAACATGTCGACGATGTGCCCGCCGAAGGTGCTGTTGATCCGGGACGAGACGTGGAACACGTTCTCCGGTTCCAGCTCGACCCGCGGCCCCGCCATCACCCCGCCGATCTGCATCTTCTTCGCGAAGGTGATGATGTCGGGCACGACCTCCAGCTGCTCGAAGGCCCAGAAGGTGCCGGTGA
>JAMOQA010000054.1 GCA_027064265.1 Acidobacteriota bacterium | reverse complement strand
GGGCGATCCGGACGGCGACCTCCCCGCGGTTGGCGACGAGCAGCTTCCTGAACATGCCGCGGATTATAGGACCGGGGGGGCCGGGGAGCTGCCGCGGCCTCGCGGGAGCGCTCCCGGCGGAGAAGAATGAACGGGCGCGGCCGGGCTCGGCCGCCCGAAGGAGGGACGAGCATGCGCGGAGATCGACGGACGCGGGCGAAGACGGACCGGTGGCTGCCGGGCCTCGTGGCGGTGGTCCTTCTCGCGGGGGCGTTCCCCGCGGCGCTCGCTGCGCCACCGCCTCCCGCCCCGCCCTGCGACCCGGTGGGCGAGCGGCTCGACGCCCTCGAGAGGCGGGTCGAGGGGCTCGAGTACACCCTCGACCGGCTGCTCAAGAAGGTCGACGACGTGCTCTGGTTCGAGCGGGTCGGGGACGTGGCCGAGATCGACAAGGTGTTCATCCCGACCGTCCCGAACCCCCGGGCCGAGGAGACCTACGGCATCGCCAACGAGCGGCACCCGTTCAAGATGTGGGCCTACGTCTTCACGCCCCGGGACCGGAAGCCGGGGGAGAAGCTGCCCCTGCTGCTCTTCCCCCACGGGGGTGTCCACGGGGACTTCACGACCTACTACACCCATATCGTCCGGGAGCTGATGGCCCAGGGCTATGTCGTCGTCGCCCCGGAGTACCGGGGGTCCACCGGGTACGGCCGGGAGTACCAGGAGTCGATCGACTACGGTGGGCTCGAGGTCGATGACGTCGTCGCGGCCCGGGACTGGGCCGTCGAGACGCTGCCCCAGGTGGACGGGAAGCGCGTCGGCATCCTCGGGTGGTCCCACGGCGGGCTGATCGCCCTGATGGCGGCCTTCGACCACCCGGACAAGTTCCTGTGCGCCTACGCCGGGGTGCCGGTCTCGGACCTGCTCGCCCGGATGGGCTACCAGACCGACGAATACCGGGCCCTCTACTCGGCGCCGTACCACATCGGGAAGACGGCGTACGAGGACGTGGACGAGTACCGGCGGCGGTCTCCCTGCTGGAACGCCGAGAAGCTCCGGATCCCGCTGCTGATCCACGCGAACACCAACGACCGGGACGTCAACGTCGTCGAGGTGGAACACCTGGTCCAGGCGCTGAAGGCCGCGGGGAAGGACTTCCGGTACAGGATCTACCGGGACGCCCCCGGCGGGCACAGTTTCAACCGGATGGACACGCTCCTCGCCCGGGAGTCCCGGCGGGAGATCTGGGACTTCCTCGCCCGGTACCTGCATCCGCCCCGGCGCTGACGGGGCCCCGCGGCCGACACCGGGCAGCGGGACCCGCCGTCCGGGCGTATCTTCGAGGGGCGGGCGGGCGCGGAAGGACGGCGATCCATGGCAGGCATCGAGCGCGGCCCCGGCGTCTTCGAGGTTCTCCTGGTCCTCCTGGCGGCGGCTCTGGTCCCGGTGAATGCGGCGACGTACCTGCGGGTCGACCAGCTCGGCTGGCTCCCCGGCGAGACGAAGGTCGCCCTGGCCCTCGCCGACGAGGACCTCGCGGGAGAACCGTTCCTCGTGCGGGACGTGGCGACCGGCACGACCGTCCTCTCGGGGGCCGTCGGGGCGGATCGCGGGCCCTACGGCAGCTTCGCCCACGTCTTCGAGCTCGACGTGACGGCCGTCACGGGTCCGGGAGAGTTCGAGATCGTCCTGGGCGATCCGGGAGACCCGCTGGCGGTGTCTCCCCCGTTCCGGGTTGGAGAAGACGCCCTCGCCCGCGGAGTCCCCGTCGGCCTGCGCTTCTTCGAGGTCCAGCGCTGCGGCGACACCGGCCCCCGGATGCACGGCCCGTGTCACCTGAACCATGCCATCGCCGACGGCGGCCCCCGGGACGGGCAGCCGGTGGACCTCCGGGGGGGCTGGCACGACGCCGGGGACTACCTCCTGTTCACCGGGGAGGAGGCGGCGACCACGCTCCTGCTGCTCGTCGCCTTCGACGAGCACCCTGGCGCGTTCTCCGACGCGGACGGGGACGGCGTGCCCGAGGTCCTCGCGGAGGCCCGGGTCGGTGCCGAGTGGCTGCTCCGCGCCTGGGATGGTGACGCGCCGACGCTCTACTTCCAGCTCGGGGACGAGTCGGACCACGGGGCCTGGCGGATGCCGGAGGGGGACGACGAGAGCGACGACCCGCGCCTCCGGCACCGGACGGCGTACGCCTGCCGTTCCGGGAAGGGCGCGAACCTGGCCGGGCGGACGGCCGGGGCCCTGGCCCTGGCCGCCGGTGTCTTCGGCCGCGAGGGCGAACCCTGGCACGACCCGGACCTGGCGGCCCGGGCCCGGCAGGCGGCGATCGACCTCTACGAGTGGGGTGCCAGCCGGAAGGCCGTCCAGCGGAAGACGTTCGACGGGTACGAGGAGACGTGGAAGGACGATCTCGGGGTGGGGGCCACCGAGCTGTGGATCCTCACCGGGGAAGCCTCGTGGCACGAGGAGGCCCTGCGGTGGGCCCGGGAGATGGGGCACGCCTGGTCCTTCTCGGCGGGGGACCTCCACGCCGTCGCCCAGGCCCGCCTGGGAGGGCACGATCCCGCGTACCGGGACGAGGCGGTGGAGTGGCTCGGCGAGGAACTCGAGAACTACGAGCAGCTGTCGCTTTCCCACGTCTTCCGCGAGGCGCTGGACGAACCGTACTGGGGGTGCGCGGCCGATCTCGTCGGGGCGGGGCTCCTCGCCCTCTGGCACGGGGACCTGGCCGGGGACGACCGGTACCGTGACCTGGCCCGGCGCCAGCGGGACTACCTCCTCGGGCGGAACCCCTGGGGCGTCGCGTTCGTGAACGGCCTCGGGAGCACCTGGCCCCGTCATCCTCACCACCAGGTCGCCGACCCGGGGATCAACCCGGGCCAGCCGGAGCTGGTCGGGTACTGGACGGAGGGACCCGTCACCCGGCGGGAGTTCGAGGACGAGGGGATCACCCTGGACGGGCCGGACCCGTACGCGCCGTTCCAGTCGGACTACGCGGTCTGGCACGACGACCGGGCCGACTACGTCACCAACGAGCCGACGATCTTCATGAACGCCGCCGGGATCGCGTTCCTGGCGTCGTTCGGGCCGCCGCCGGGATGCGAGGGAGCGCTGGCCGCGGAGACGGCACCGGCGGAGGTGACCGGGCTCCTGGTCTCCGGCGTGGACCCGTCCCGGCTGACCTGGGAGCCGGCGCCGGGTGCGGACCAGTACGACGTCACCCGGGGACGCGCCGATGCGCTCTCCTCCGGGGACCTCGGGGAGTGCCGGGAGGACTCCCGGCCCGCGGACCTGGCGTTCGAGGACCCGGACCGGCCGCCGCCGGGCGAGGCGTTCACCTGGCTGGTCCGGGGAGTGTCTCTCGCCTGCCACCGTGGCGGCAGTCTCGGCCGGGACTCCGCCGGCAGGGAACGGACGAACACGAACCCGGATGCCTGTCCCTGAGTTGTGCCGCGGGGACTCTCGGCGTACACGGAAGGCATGCGTCGCCTCCCATCGCGCAGACTCCTTTCGCTCCTCGCCGGCCTTTCCGCCTTCCTCCTGGCCGGCGGGGCGGGCGCGCGCGCCGCGGACCCGGCCACCGAGCCCGCGGCGCGCCCCGCGCCCCCCGGCAAGGCGGCGCCCCGGGTGATCACCAACGACGACCTCCCGAAGCACCCGCGGATCACCGTCCTCGGTGGAACCGCCGCCGGGGAGGGGACGGCCACCGGTACCTGGATCGACGTGGGGGACGGCGCGTGGATGGCGCCGCCGCCCACCGTGGTCTACGGGGGAGAGGCGTCGGTGGTCGGCGTCACCTCGGGCGGGGTCGTCGTCCGGAGCGCCGGCGAGGGCCACGCGCGGCGCCGGGACGCCCTGGTCGAGCCCGGGTGGAGCACCTGGACCGGGTGGACCTGTGGCGCCCGGTGCGGGTGGCCCTGGTGCGTCGTCCGCAAGGCGCCGGGGGAGGGTGGAGCCCGGGAGGACGGCGCCGCCCCGGCCCGGCCGCACCTGCTCCCGGGCGTGGCACCTGTCGAGCACGACCGGGGCGTCGGGCGGGGCGATCCGCCGGGCGGGTACGTCGGGCGCCCGTCCCGCCACCTCGGGCCCGCCGGCCCGGTCCCCCGGACGATCCGCGGCCGCCCGATCCGCCATCACCGGCCGGTTCAGCGTCGCCACCAGCCGCCTTCCCGCCCCTCCCGCTGACGTCCTCTTCGCATGCGACCGTAGGGGTCCAGCGTGCTGGACCCGTGCCGGGCGAAGCCCGGCCCGTTGGCGCCGCTTTGCGGCGCACGGGCGCAGCACGCTGCGCCCCTACCTCCGTTGCGTTCAGCGGGTAGTGCCGCACGG
>JAMOQA010000053.1 GCA_027064265.1 Acidobacteriota bacterium | reverse complement strand
GACCTCGAACTCCGGCTGCCCGAGCCGGGCGACCAGGAGGTCGAGGGCGGCCTCGCGCCCCGCCGGCGCCTCGAGGACCAGGGAGGCCTCTACCAGCCGCGCGTCGTCCCGGCCGGTTCCCAGGTAGAAGAGGTCGCCGTCGACGACGGTGATCCCCTCGGGAGCGGGGAGGGCGCCGGGCTGGTCGGGCAGGGGAGCGAGGGCGTAGTGAACGTAGCGGCTCTCCCCGGCGGCGAGCCGCTCGGGAGCCCGCAGCCGGGCGACGCCGGCGGTGCGGCGCGGGCTGATGCCCAGCTCGAGGTGGAACAGGGCCAGCGGGTCCAGGGGCGCCTCGCGCACCTTCCCGGCGAGCGCGTGGAGATCCGGTGCCGCGAGCGGGTTCCCGGTCGGCGTCGCGGCCGCCGGGGTGACGGCGAGGGGAACGACCGCGAGGAGACCAAGGAGGAGGATGCCGATACGGGCGGTCCGATCGTGGGTCACGGCTGGCTCGCTCTCGGGCTTGCCTCCCCGGCCATCGACAGCATCCCGAGTCGCCCGGCAAGGTACGGGGAAACGCCGCGGGTGCAACGTCCGATGCCGTTCGCGCCGCTCCGGCCCGGTGGCCCCCCCGGGGGCGACGGTCCAGAATAGGGCCGCTCCCCGCCCGGGGCGGGCCGCCCCGGCGCCGGTTCCACGCAGCCATGGAGGTTCCGACGATGGATCGTATTCGCCGGGTCGCCGTCGCGGCGGCCGCCGTCCTGTTTCTCGTATCCCTGCTCTCCGGTTCGTTTGCCGCGGGCAAGGGGAAGAAGGAGAAGGAGCCCGTCCTCTTCGCCGCCGTGATCGAGCAGAACGAGGTCCAGGCCTGGGACGTGGACGGGAAGCTCCTCGCGCGAATTCCCACCGGGGTCGGTCCCCGGGCACTCGCCCTGTGGAAGGACACGCTGGTCGTCGCCAACCGCGGCCTCAACCGGGCGCCCTCCTCCAGCCTGACGATCGTCGATCCCGACCGGATGGTCCCGGTCAAGACCCGCTACATCTGCGAGAACTGCGCCCCCCGGGACATCGCGTTCGACCGGGAGGGCAACCTCTGGGTCACCGCCCAGGCCCACAAGGCGCTGCTCATGCTGCCGCCGCCCTGGGACGATCCGGCCGCGACGGTACTGGTCTCGTGGGGCTGGCCGTGCGACCTCGCCTTCGCCGCGGACGGACGTCGCCTGTTCGTCGGGTTCCGCGGGAGCGACGAGATCGGTCTCGTCGACACCGTCGAGAAGCGCTCGATGAGCATCCAGCTCTACGACGTTCCCGAGCACGTCGCCCGTCGCCCCGGCACGAACCAGGTCTGGGCGACGATCTCCCCCCGGGGCCGCCTGGCGATCCTGACCCCGAAGAAGGACGCCCTCGACGCCGCGGTGGAGATGGTGATGGCCGTGGTCTTTCCGAGGGGGCTCGCCTTCACGCCGGACGGGAAGTACGTCTTCGTCGCCGCCGCCGGCCCGATGAAGCTGCTCACGTACGATGCCGACACCCGCAAGGTCGTCGCCGAGCTTCCCGTCGACGAGGAGCCGGAGGCGGTCGCCGTCAGCCCGGACGGGAAGTACCTGGCGTTCTCCCTGCCGAACCGGAAGCAGGCCGGGATCGCCACCATCGGCAAGGACGGCAGCCTCGTCCTCCAGCACGTGATCGACGTCGGCGGGCGGGTCGGCGAGTTCCTCTGGCGCTGAGGAGCGGCCCATGTGCGGGTTCATCGGCTTGATCGGCACGGACGCTCCCGTCCGGGAGGTCCACGACGGGCTCCTCGCGATCCAGCACCGCGGCCAGGACGCGGCGGGGATCGTGACCTACGACGGCCGGTTCCATCTCCGGAAGGGCGAGGGGATGGTCCGGGACGTCTTCACCCCCGAGGCGATGGCCGGAGTGCGGGGCGA
The DNA here is from genome assembly GCA_027064265.1 of Acidobacteriota bacterium. Lineage (GTDB taxonomy): Bacteria > Acidobacteriota > Polarisedimenticolia > J045 > J045 > JAMOQA01. Next base: position 2,449 of record JAMOQA010000053.1, on the reverse strand, counting down.
GGTCGCCCTCGGGCACGTGCGCTACCCGACCATCGGTTCGGGCGGCGTCGAGGACGCCCAGCCGTTCGTCGTCACCCATCCGTTCGGGATCGCGATGGCCCACAACGGGAACGTCGCGAACTACGACGCCCTCCGGGAGCAGCTGCTGCGCCGGGCCCGGCGGCACCTGCTCTCGAAGTGCGACGTCGAGGTGATCCTCAACGTCTTCGCCGACAGCCTGGCCCGCCAGAGTGCCGGCGGCGAGTTCACCCCGGAGCTCTTCCGGGCGGCGGTCGCCGAGGTGTACGCCGAGGTCAAGGGGGCCTACTCGGTCGTCGGTTTCGTCGCCGGGAAGGGCCTGTTCGCCTTCCGCGATCCCTACGGCATCAAGCCGATCTGCTACGGGAAGCGCACGCGGTCCGACGGGAAGATCGTCCATGCCGTCGCCTCGGAGAGCGTGGTCCTCGAGATCCTCGGCTACGAGGTCGAGATGCGGCCGAGACCCGGCGAGGCGCTGCTGATCCTCGAGGACGGCACCGTTCACTGGGAGCAGGTCGTCCCCCCGAAGAGCCGGCCCTGCGTGTTCGAGTTCGTCTACTTCGCCCGGCCCGACAGCACCCTCGACGGCGTCTCGGTCTACCGGGCCCGCGAGCGAATGGGGGAGGCCCTCGCCCGCAAGGTCCGGCGGATGGGGATCACCGCCGACGCGATCGTCCCGGTTCCCGAGTCCTCCCGCGCGGCGGCCCTCGAGATGGCGCGCCAGCTCGGCTGGCCGTTCCGCGAGGCCCTGGTGAAGAACCGCTACATCGGACGGACGTTCATCATGCCGGGGGACGCGACGCGGCAGCGCTCGGTGCGGCACAAGCTGAACGTGATCGCCGGGGAGGTGGACGGGAAGGACATCCTGCTGGTTGACGACTCGATCGTCCGGGGGACGACCTCGCGGAAGATCGTCCGGATGCTGCGGGACGCCGGGGCCCGGAAGGTCTACCTGGCGTCCACCGCGCCGCCGCTCCGCTATCCCTGCGTCTACGGGATCGACATGTCGACCCGCAAGGAGTTCATCGCCCGGGACCGCACGGAGGAAGAGGTCGCCGGGCTCCTCGGGGTCGACGCGGTGATCTACCAGGACCTCGAGGACCTGGTCGCCGCCGTGACGGCGGAGTCGCCCCTCGCCCTCGACGACACCTGTCATGCCTGCTTCTCCGGGATCTACCCGACCGGGGACATCGGGCAGGAGGAGCTGGACGCTCTCGAGAAGGAACGGGAAGAGGTCCACGGCGGCCAGGGATCCTGACGCGGGACGCCGGCACGCGCCTTGCTGAAAACCCCTGCGAGATGCCTTCCCGGGGCCGGGGCCGGGGGGTGTGATCCCTTCCGGGACGATCGCGCGCGCCGCGGTGTCCCGGGACGGAACAGCAAGGGCCCCGAACGATGTTCCATCCCGTCCCCGATCCGTCCTTTCCCGGAGAACCCGCACTGCCTCGGCTGGGAGCGGCCCTGGCCGACGCCCTCGCCGCCGTCCGGGTCGCCCTCGAACTTCTCGGTTCCACCGATGCCGTCCCCCGGGAGGAGGTGATCGCCCTCGCCCGGGGCGCTTCCCGGAAGGCCGAGGCCTACCGCGAGCTGCTCGCCGCCCTCGCCCGCGCCCACTCCATGGAGGTGGCCCCGGGCGCCTCCGAGGCCTGCACGGTGCTGCGCCGCGCCCTCGCGGCGAGCGAGAAGGACGACCGCTGTGCGGGTGCCCGGGCCGAGTGTCCGCGGGACGAGCTGTTTCCCGTCGCGCTCTCCGTACCCGTCCTCTCCGAGCTGTTCGGGGCCTGGTGGCGCGGCACCCGGGCGGTCCTCGAGGATCCCGGCTCCCTCGTGGTGGAGACCGGGGGTGGCGTGGTGAGGGTCCACGCGACGGGCCGGCTCGCGGTCTCCCCGGAGCGCCTGGCGATCGCCTGCGGCGACCGCGGAGCGGACCGCCTCGCGGCGGTTCCCCTTCCTCCCGGGGCCTGGTACCTGGCCGTGGCCGGCGTCCTGGCGCGCCGCGCCGGGGGCGACGTGCGGGCGACCGTCGCCGGTCCCGAGCTCGTCCTCCCGGCGTACCCGGGCCCCTGACCAGGCTGTCCGCCGCGTTTCGAAAAGGTTCGACGCCGGCCGCCGCGAGACCTATGTTCCCCCGGGGAAGGGGTGTGGGGCCCGGGGTCCGCCGCCCGGCGGGGGTCCCGGGGGAGGGAGACGGATGCATCGACTGCTCGAGGAAGCACGCCGCGCTCTCGAGGCGGCAGACCCCGGCCGGGCCGTGCGCCTGGCGGGCCGGGCCCTGGCGGAGGGAGCGCCTCCCCTGGCCGCCCACCGGGTCACCGCCGAGGCACTGGCCGGCGTCCTGCGGCGGACCGGGCTGCTCGGGACGGACCTTCGTCCCGGCCCGGTGGACGCCGCTACCCTCGCGGCGAGTCCCGCCGGCGACACCGTTCGCGAG
>JAMOQA010000052.1 GCA_027064265.1 Acidobacteriota bacterium | reverse complement strand
GCTGGATGGTCACGCCCTTCCGGCCCACCTCGAGCAGGTGGTCGAGGAGCTCGTCCCGGCTCGGCAGCTCGGTCTCCTGGCCGTTGGTGCGGACCAGGACCGGCCCCTCGCCCAGCTCGCGCAGGTGGGGGTAGAGCGCCCGGAGCTGGCGGTACTCGCCGGCCAGGACCACCTCGTCGCCGAGGACGTACGCCCGATGGCCCCGCTCCATGTCTACCGCGCGGATCGACTGGGTGCCGTGCTCCCGGTCCGGCTCGATGCCGGTGACCCGGTGGCCCCGCTCCTCGAGCCGCTCGGCGATCCGCGCGACCTTCGCCTCGTCGGCGAAGTCCTCGGGCACCGCGATCCCCTCCTCGAGGAGGATCTCCACCGCGACCCGCGGCCACCCGCGGCGCTCGAGGGCGTCGAGGTAGCGCCGCCAGTCGACCATCTGGCCGAGCAGGTCGACGAGGGCGTTCCCCGACCACTCGCGACCGCTGCCGGGGGCCCGCACGGTGCGCTCCTCCGCGGCCTTCCGCACCAGGTACTCGTCCAGGTCCTTGTCGGTCTGGAGGTACATCTCCTGCCGGCCCTTCCTGACCTTGTAGAGGGGCGGCTGGGCGATGAAGAGGTGACCCCGCTCGATCAGCTCCCGCATCTGGCGGAAGAAGAACGTGAGCAGCAGCGTCCGGATGTGGCTGCCGTCCACGTCGGCGTCGGTCATCAGGATGATCTTGTGGTAGCGCAGCTTCGAGACGTCGTAGTCGTCGCCGATCCCGCAGCCGAGGGCGGTGATGATCGTCCGGATCTCCTCGTGGGAGAGCATCTTGTCATAGCGCGCCTTCTCGACGTTGAGGATCTTGCCCCGCAGCGGGAGGATCGCCTGGAAGCGCCGGTCGCGCCCCTGCTTGGCCGACCCGCCCGCCGAGTCGCCCTCGACGAGGAACAGCTCGGCCTCGGCCGGGTCGCGGGTCTGGCAGTCGGCGAGCTTCCCCGGCAGGGAGCCGGACTCGAGGGCCCCCTTCCGGCGCGTCAGCTCCTTGGCCTTGCGCGCGGCCTCCCGGGCCTGCAGGGCCTGGATCGCCTTGGCGAGGACGCGGCGCGCCTCGGTGGGGTGCTCCTCCAGCCACGTCCCGAGCTTCTCGTTGACCAGCGCCTCGACGACGCCCCGCACCTCGGAGTTGCCGAGCTTCGTCTTCGTCTGCCCCTCGAACTGGGGCTCGGGGACCTTGACCGAGACGACGGCGGTCAGGCCCTCGCGGACGTCGTCCCCGGAGAGGCTGACGTCCCGCATCTGCTTCGGCAGTGCGTCCCGGTTGGCCGCCAGGTAGGCGTTGATCGTCCGCGTCAGCGCCGCCCGGAAACCGGAGAGGTGGGTCCCGCCCTCGGTCGTGTTGATCGAGTTGGCGAAGGAGAAGATCGTCTCCTGGTACGAGTCGTTGTACTGGAGGGCGATCTCCGCGACGATGCCGCCCTTTTCTCCCTCGACGTGTACCGGCGGGTCGTGGAGGACCTGCCGGTTCCGGTTCAGGTGGGCGACGAACTCGACGATGCCCCCCTCGTAGTGGAACTCCTGCTCCCGGACCTTCGTCCCCCGCTCGTCCCGCAGGAGGATCCGCACCCCCTTGTTGAGGAACGCGAGTTCCCGCAGGCGCTGGGCGAGCACGTCGTAGGAGAAGTCGAGGGTCTCGAAGATCTCCGGGTCGGGCCGGAACGTGATCCGCGTGCCGCGGCGCTCCGTCTCGCCGACCTGGCGAAACTCGCTCACCGGGACGCCCCGGGAGTACTCCTGGCGGTAGACCTTGCCGCCGCGCCAGATCTCTAGCTCCAGCATCTCGGAGAGCGCGTTGACCACCGAGACGCCGACGCCGTGGAGCCCGCCGGAAACCTTGTACGCGCTGGAGTCGAACTTGCCGCCGGCATGCAGGTAGGTCATCACGACCTGGGCCGCCGGGAGGCCGGTCTCCTCGTGGACGTCCACCGGGATGCCGCGCCCGTTGTCGACGACGGTGACGGAGCTGTCCGCGTGGACCGTCACCTCGATGGTGTCGCAGTACCCCGCCTGGGCCTCGTCGATGCTGTTGTCGACGACCTCCCACACCAGGTGGTGCAGGCCGTGGACGCTGGTCGACCCGATGTACATGCCGGGCCGCTTGCGCACCGCCTCGAGGCCCTCGAGGACCTTGATCGCGCTGGCGTCGTACCCGGTGTCCGTCCCCTGGCGGGGCTTGTCGTTCTCGGCCATCGTTCCTCGCCCGTCGGCCCGTCAGTCGCGGCCGACCTCGTCGATCCTTCCCGCCCGCACCACCAGCCGGAGCGCCCGCGTCTCGTGGAACAGCTCCGGCTTCGCGGTGCTCGCGATCACCTGCCCCTCCCTCCGCGCCGCCTCGACCAGGCCCGCGAGGCGCCCCGGGTCGAGGTCGCTCTCCACGTCGTCCAGCACGAGGACCGGCCTCCACCCTCCCCGCCGCTCGCCCGCCACCCGCGCCTGGGCGAGCGTCAGCACGGCGAGCGCCGAGCGGGCCTGGCCCGCCGACCCCATCCGCAGCAGGTCCACGCCGTCGAGGTCGAGGACCAGGTCGTGGCGGTGCGGCCCGACCGAGGTCCACCCCAGCTTCCGGTCCCGCGGCCGGGCCTCCACGAGCGCGCCCAGCAGCTCCTCCCTCTCCTCTTCCGGCGCCCGCGCGCCTCCGATCTCCTCCACGTACCGCAACTGGGCGCGCCCCCCCTCCGGGAAGAGGTCGGGCCATGCGCCCAGGTGTTCCTGCCAGGCCGCGACCAGCGCCCGGCGCCGCGCCGCGATCCGCTGGCCCCGGTCGGCCAGGATCTCCTCCCAGGGCTCCAGCAGCGGGTCGGGCGCTCCCTCCTTCAACAGGCGGTTCCTCTGGGCAAGCGCGCGCCGGTACTCGGCCAGGTCCGCGAGGTGCGCCGCTTCCGCCACGGCCGTCGCCCGGTCGAGGAGACGGCGCCGCTCGGAACCGCTCGCCGCGACCCTGTGGGGAGTGTCCCCCGCGAGCGCCAGCACCGGCAGAAACCCAAGGTATTCCGCCAACTTAGCGGGATATTCTCGCACGAGGAGCCGCCGCTCGCCACGGCTCCGACCGAGCTCCATCGCCAGCGTGAACCCGCTCCCCCCGGGGCCCCTCACCTCCCCCCGGACGACCATCTTCTCCGCCCCGAACCGGATCGCCTCCCGGGGCCGGGACGCCCTGAAGGAACGGGTCGTCGCCAGGAGATAGACCCCCTCGAGGAGGCTGGTCTTCCCCTGGGCGTTCGCCCCCAGGACGAGCACCAGGTCGGCATCGAGAGCGACCCTGCCGGGGACCAGGTTCCGCAGGCCCTCGTGCTCGAGCCACGCGATCACCGCGAACTCAGCGGGCGTCCGGCAGGGCCATCGGCATCACGATGTAGAGGTCCTCCACCCCTTCCGGCGCCCCTCCCTCGCGCACCGGCTGGAAGAGCCCCTGGGTCATCGGCTGCCCGAGGGACACCCTTACCTTCTCCGTCCCGACGACCGCGAGGAAGTCCACGAGGTACTGGGCATTGAACCCGATCGAGAGGATCTCGCCGTCGTACTCCACCGGGAGCTCGATCCGTCCCATCCCGCCCCGAGGGTTCGAGCTGGACACGACGAGCAGCTCCCGCTCGAGGTCCAGGCGCACCAGCCGGGACTGCTCCTGGGAGAGGTGCGAGACCCCCTCGAGGGCCCCGCGGAGCTCCTTGACGTCCACGTCGAAGACCTTGTCGTTGTTCTCCGGGATCACCTTCCGGTAGTCCGGGAAGGTGTCGTTCTTGAGGGAGGTCTCCAGTTCCCGGTCGCCGACCTGGACGAAGAGATGGCTCGGAGTCACCCAGAGGAAGGCGTCCCCCTCGTGGTCGGCCGCCAGCTTCTGGATCTCGGCGAGGGCCTTGCGCGGGACGATCATCTTCGGGATCTCGTCCCCGACCACCTGGATCGGCCGGCGGCGCAGCGCCAGGCGCCGCCCGTCGGTCCCGACCATCGTCAGCTGGCCGGACTCGATCTCCCACAGCGCCCCGCCCAGGGAGTAGCGGGGATCGTCCACCGTGATCGTGAAGATCACCCCCCGGATCATCTCGGCCAGTGTCCCCGCCGAGATCACCGCCGTCGGTTCCTCCCCCTCCTTCCGTGGAAGGGTGGGGTAGTTCGAGGTGTCGGTGGCCGGCAGCCGGAAGTGGCGCCGCTCCGCCTCGACCTGCAGCTTCCGCTCGCCCCGGTCGTCCGGGTGACGGAGCTCGACGGTCCCCGCCGGCATCCGGCGCATCGTCTCGTGGAACTCCCGGGCCTCGACGAGGATCTCTCCCGGCTCCTCCACGTCGGCGGTCACCTGGGTGACGACGCCGACCTCGAGGTCGGTCGCGGTCAGGACGAGCCT
>JAMOQA010000051.1 GCA_027064265.1 Acidobacteriota bacterium | reverse complement strand
ATCGCCTCCCGGGCATCCTCGGGACCGCAGCGCGCGATTTCCTCCTTGGCGAGCTCGAGGCCCTTCCGGACCTCCTCGGGGGTGGAGCCGGCGAGGAGCTGCTCGATCTGCTTCAGCTTGTCCAGGTCCATGGCGGGTCCCTCCGGTGGGGTGGCAGCCATTGTAACGGCCGCGGGGGCGGGGTGGCATACTCGTTGCCGCACCGCCCGGCAGCGGCGGGGGAGGAGAGACGGTGCGATGGGCGAGCTGATCCTGCACCGGGGGACCCGGGAAGGGTTCCGCCTCCTCGTCGATCACCTGGGCGAGCTCCTGTCCCGTCCCGCCGGTCCGGGAGGCCTTCCCGTCGCCCTGGTCGTCGGCTCTTCCGCCCAGCGCCGGCTGCTCCTGCCCCGGCTCGTCCGGGAACTCGGGGGGGCGATCCTCGGGCTCGACGTGCTGACCACCGCCCGCTTCGCCCGGAAGGTGCTCGAGGCGGCCGGGGCGGACGCGCCGCTCCTCGAGGGGGAAACCGCGTTCCGGCTCCTCGCCGCCCGGGCGGTGCGGACCCGGCCGGCCCTGGCGTCGGCCCTCGCCGCCTTCGAGGAGGGGGAGTACCTGGCTGCCGGGGCGATCCGCGACCTGCTCGGCGCCGGGCTGGACCCGGCGGTCGCCGAGGCCCTGGGCGAAGCGCTCGAGGAGGAGACCCTGCCCCGGGCGGCCCGGGAGCGGGCCCGGGCCCTCCTGGACGCGGCCGTCGAGGTGGCGGCACGGATGGCGACCTGGAGAGTCGGTGACGAGGAGCGTCCCCTGGTGCGGAATGCCGAGCGGATCGCCCGGGCGGCGGATCTTCTCGGGGAACCGGGGACGCGTCTCCCGTTCCGGGCGGTCGCCTGCTGGGGCCTGCCGGACGCCCCGGGCCGGACCGCCGACATGCTGGCGGCCCTGCTCCGGCATCCCGGGACCGCCGTCTTCCTGGACGTTCCCGCTGACCCGGCGGACCCGGGCCGTCCCGCGCCGGGGGAGGCGTTCCGCGCGCCCTTCCGCCTGGCGCTCGAGACCGCTGCCGGAAGGGTCCGGCAGCCGGGGCCGGAGCCGGGCGGCCCGCCCGACCTCTCGGCGTTCCACGCGGTGGGCCCGGAGGGGGAAGCCCGGGAGATCGCCCGGCGGATCCTCGCCCTCCGCGACGAGGGGCTCGCCCCGGAGGAGATCGCCGTGGTCGCCCGGGGCGTGGACGAGCTGCTCCCCGCCCTCGCCGTCGTCTTCGACGAGGAAGGGATTCCCTGGTCCCTCTTCGCCCCGGCCCCTGCGGGGCTCGACCCGGCGGAGCGGCTGGCTGGATCCCTTGCCAACCTGCTCGAGCGGGGCCCCGCGGCGCCGGTGGACGACTGGCTCGACGCCCGGGGCATCCGTCCGCGCCGCCGGGCGGAGCTCTCGCTGCTCTTCCGGTCCCGGGGGGTCGTCCGGCTCGAGCAGCTCGCCGCCGCGGACCCGGAGAGCTTTCCCGGCCGCGGAGACTCCGTCTACCTCCCGGTCCGGGAGCCTGCCGGGGAGGACGACGACCGGCTCGTTCCGCGGCGCCTTCCCCGGGAGGCCCTCGCCGCGGAGATCGAACAGGCGCGGCGGTTCCTCGTACTGCGCGAGGGCGCGTCCGGGATCGTCGCGCCGGGCGAGGCCGGCGCCCTCGTCCGGGAAATGCTGGTGAGCGGCATCGCCCCCGCGAAGGAGGCCGGGATCGATCCCGGGAAGCTCGCGGAGGAGCTCGAGGGCCGTCTGCCCCCGGGTTTCTCCCTCGAGATCCGCGAACTCCTTCACCTGGCCGCGGAGCTGCTCCGCGCGGGAGCGCGCCGCCGGCCCGGCGGAGCGGGGGCGGGCGTCCGGGTGATGAGCGCGCTGCGGGCCCGGGGAATCCCGTTCCGCGTCCTCTTCCTCGCGGGGCTCAACCGGGACGTCTTCCCCCGGGTCGTGCGGGACGACCCGTTCCTGCCGGACGTGCTGCGCCGTCGGCTCCGGGACGTGCTGCCCGCCCTCCCCCTGCCCCTCGCCGGCCACGACGAGGAGCGCTGGCTCTTCGCCCACCTGGTGGCCGGCGCCGACCGCGTCGTCCTCTCGTGGCAGCGGGCCTCCGCCGACGGGGCCCCGCGGAACCCGTCGCCCTTCGTCAAGGGACTCGAGCTGGCCGGTGCCCTCGGGACCCCCGAAGCCGTGCCGGCGGATCCCTTGGCGCCCCGGAGCCTCGAGGAGCTGGCGATCGCGGTCGGCCGGGCGATCCGGGGAGCGGTCCCCCGCCGTCGGGACGAGGCGGCCGGGACGCTGGCCGGGCTCCTCGCGGGAGCGGCCGCCCGGTGGGAGCGGAGTGGGCGGGAGGCCGATCCCGCGGCCGCCGCCGCGGCGCGCCTCCGGACGCTCGAGCTCCTCGTCGCCTCGTCCGATCCGCACCGGCCCGGGGACGCGGCCCTCCCGTGGTTCGGGTTCGTCGTGCCCGGGGACCCCCCGGGGGTGGAGGGCCCGCCGTGGGTCACGTTCCTCGAGCAGCTCGCCCGGTGCCCCTGGCGGGCGTTCCTCGAACGGCTCCTGCGGATCGCGCCGCCCCCGGACCCCGCCGGGCTCCCCCCCGCCACCGATCCGCGGCTCGTCGGGACGGTCGTCCACCGGGCGCTGGCCGACCTGCTGGCCGGGGAGCGGGTGGGCGGGGAAGTGTCCGCCCGGCTCGACGATC
>JAMOQA010000050.1 GCA_027064265.1 Acidobacteriota bacterium | reverse complement strand
CGATCCCCCGCCACTCCCCTCCGCTCTCGACGGGGCGGCCGTCGACGGGGCGCTCCTCGCGGCGGCGCGGCGGGTGCTCGCGGACGAGGGGATCCCCGGGGAAATTCCGGCCCGCGGCCTTGCGCGCCGCGCCCGCCCCTTCCTGGTGGGTGCGCTCCGGCGTCTCGCCGCACCGGAGGGAGCGCGGGTCGCCGGGGCGGAGATCGTCGCCGAGGCCGGCGGGGTTCGATTCCGCGCGGACCTGGTGCTGGTGACGGCGGACGGGCTGCTGCTCGTCGACTGGAAGACCGGGCGCCCGTTCCACGACGCGGTCAAGGAGGAGACGCGGCGGAAGCACTTCCTCGCGGGGGTCCGCGACGGCCAGCTTCTCCAGGCGGCCGCCTACGCCCACCTGGCGGCGGCGGGGAAGCGGGCCCGGGGCCGGTACGTCTACCTGGCCCCCGAGCTCCCGGAACGGCTCTGGTCGTGGACCGTGGAACCGGGGGATGCGGAGGTCTCCGGGCGGTACGCGGACGCGGTGCGGCGGTTCGGCGAGCTGGCCGCCGCGGGACCGTTCTTCCCCCGCCTGGTCGATCCGAAGAAACCCGACCACGGGTTCCGCGGGTGCGGGGAATGCGAGTTCCGCGACGCGTGCCTCGCCGGGGAGAGCGAGCTGACGCGCCGGTTCCGGGCGATGCTCGCGGGTGCGCTCGAAGGGGCGGGGGAGGGCGCCCTCGGCCGGCTGGCCGCCTGCTGGGACGGGCGGCGGGGAGGAGAGGGATGACCGGGGACTCGCGGAGCCTGGACGCGGCCGCCCGGCGGGCGGCGCGGACCGTCTTCGACCGGCCCCTCGTCCTCGAGGCCGGTGCCGGGACGGGGAAGACCGCGACCCTGGTCTCCCGGGTGGTCGCCTGGTGCGTGGGCCCCGGTTGGGAGCGGGCGGCGGCCCGGCTCGGAGAGCGGGCCGCTGCGGGGCGGAAGCCGACGGCGGAGGAGGTTGCCGCGGAGTGCCTCGGGCGAGTCTGCGCCATCACGTTCACCGAGAAGGCGGCCGCCGAGATGGCCGAGCGGTGTGCCCTCGCCTTCGAGGGGCTGGCACGGGGAGAGGAGGTCGTCGGCCTGCCCGCTGCCGACCTGGCCGTCGCGGGAGAGGAACTCGCCGCCCGCGCGACGGCGCTCGCCACGCGGATCGACCGCCTCGAGGTGACGACGATCCACGGGTTCTGCTCCCGGCTCCTCGGCGCCTGGCCCCTCGAGGCGGGCATCCGGCCGGGCTTCGAGATCGATGCCGACGGGCGCCGGACCCTCGCCATCGCCGAGGCGATCGCCGCGTCCCGGGCGGCCACCCTCCCCGGAGACCCGGAGGCGGAGGACCTGGTCACCCTGGCGGCGGCCGGCGTCGGCAGCCGGGAGCTCGCCGACGCCCTGGCCGCGCTCCTCCGGGCCGGGGTGCTCCCCGGGGAGGTCGAGACCGACCCCCTGCCGCCGGCCCGCCAGGCGGCGATCGCCCGGGAGGTCGGCGAGGCGGCCGGGTCCCTCGCCGGTGTCCTCGACGGGACGGGATGGACCGGCAAGGTCGCCGACCGGCTGGGCGCCGCCCTCCGGGCCCTCGCGCGGGCCGGGGGCGAGGGAAGCCTGGCGTCGGTCCAGCGGGAACTGGCCGGAGAAGGGGGGGGGAAGCTCCTCGGGGACCTGGACCGCACC
>JAMOQA010000049.1 GCA_027064265.1 Acidobacteriota bacterium | reverse complement strand
ACGTGGGAAGAGAAGGTCGACAGGCTGCTCGTGATCGACTGCTCGTCGCCGATGTCGGCGAAGACCCGCGAGACCCGCGGCAGGCGGGCCTCCTCGGCCGGGACCGGGATCCCCGCGTGGGCGAGCAGGACCGCGAGGCCCAGGGTCTTGAGGGCGACGGTCTTCCCGCCGGCGTTGGGCCCCGAGATCACCAGCACCCGGGTCTCCGGGCCGATGTCCAGGTCGAGGGGCACCATCGCGCGGGGCGGGCGCGCCCCCCGCAGGGTCCGCTCGAGCACCGGGTGACGGACCCGGACGAGGCGCCACGTCCCGCCGGCCACGAGGTCCGCCCGCACGGCGCCCTCCGCCTCGGCCCACTCGGCGATCGCCTCCAGCAGGTCGATCTCGCCGAGCACCCGGGCGGTCGTCTCGATCTCGTCCCGCACCGCCCGGAGCATCTCCGTGTACCCGGCGAGGATCCGCTCGATCTCCCGCTGCTCCTCGTCCCGGAGGGCGACCAGGCGGTTGTTGATCTCCACGGTCTCGATCGGCTCGACGAAGATCGTCTTCTCGCTGGCGGAGTGGCCGTGGACGATCCCGTGGAACCGCCGCGGCGAATCGGTCCGCACCGGGACGACGTAGCGCTCGTTGCGGATCGTCACGTACCGGTCCCGGAGCACCGGGCCGGTCCACGACGCGCGCAGGATCTTCTGGAGGGTCCGCTCGAGGGTCTCGGAGAGGTGGCGGATCTCCCCGCGGATCCGGGCGAGCTCCGGGCTCGCGTGGTCCTCGACGTGACCCGACGGAGCGAGGTTCCCCTCGATGCCGTCGATCACGCCGTCGAGGACGGGGAACCGGGCCCAGAACGAGCCGATGTCCGGCCAGTCCTCCGGGTCGAGCCGGCGCAGCTCCCCGGCGACGTCCCGGGCGACGGAGAGCAGCCGGACGGTCTCGTAGATCTGCTCGCCGGTGAGGACCCGCCCGGCAACGCCGAGCTCGACCAGGACACCGGCCGGGTCCTCGACCGCCGTCACCGGCAGCCGTCCCTTCTCCTGGTGGTAGCGGCGGAGCTGCTCGACCCGGGCGGCGGCGACGTCCGGGTCGCCCTCGCCCGGGACCAGGGAGAGGGCCCGCGCCCGGCCCATCGGGGTCCGGGTCCCCTCGGCGAGGATCTCCCGGACCCTGGGCCACTCGAGGCGCTCGAGGACCTCGCGCTCGGCGAGCATCGTTACTCGACGAGCCCCCTGCCGGTCAGCAGCTCGAGGATCTCCAGGTAGCGCCGCCGCGTTCCCTCGACGACCTCGTCCGGCATCTCGGGGGCGGGGGGCCTCTTGTCCCAGCCGGTCGATTCCAGCCAGTCGCGGACGTACTGCTTGTCCCACGACGGCTGGCTCTTCCCCGGCTCGTAACGGTCCGCCGGCCAGAAGCGCGAGCTGTCCGGGGTGAACATCTCGTCGCAGACCGCGATCTCGCCGTCGATGATGCCGAACTCGAGCTTCGTGTCCGCGATGATGATCCCCCGCTCCTCCGCCCAGGCCGCCGCCCGCCGGTAGAGGTCGAGCGTCAGCGAGCGGAGCTTCTCCGCGACCTCGCCGCCGACGATCTCGACCATCCGGTCGAAGGAGATGTTCTCGTCGTGCTCCCCCTCCTCCGCCTTCGTCGCCGGGGTGAAGATCGGCTCCGGCAGCCGGTCGGAAAGGCGCAGCCCCGCCGGCAGCGGGATGCCGCAGACCCTGCCGGTCTCCCGGTACTCCTTCCAGCCGGAACCGGCCAGGTAGCCCCGGGCGACGCACTCCACCGGGAACATCTTCGCCTTCTTCACGAGGGCCGTCCGCCCGGCGAGCTGGTCCCGGTGGGCCCGGAGCTCCTCCGGGAAGTCGTCGACCCGGTCCGCCACCAGGTGGTTCGGGACGACGTCCTCGAAGTGCCGGAACCAGAACGAGCTGACCTGGTGGAGCACCTTCCCCTTGTCCGGGATCGGGCGGGGCAGGATCACGTCGAAGGCGGAGATCCTGTCGGTCACCACCAGCAGCAGGCGGTCGCCCAGGTCGTAGATGTCCCGCACCTTGCCCCGGGCGAGGAGCGGGATCCCCGGCAGGTTCGTCTCGACGACGGCGGCCATGGCACCTCCCGTCAGCGCACCTTGCGGTACAGCTGGCGAGCCTCGTCCCGCAGCTCCGGGTCCCCGAGCTTCATCCGGGAGAACTCCTTGAGCAGCTTCTTCGCTTCCTTCTTCTTTCCGAGGGCGATCAGGGCCTTCGCGTACCAGTAGGGGGCGTTCTCGAAGCGCCGGTCCGCCTCCCCCTGGAGCGGGGTCCTCGGCGAGGTGTCGGTCTGCTGCCGGCCGGCCTTCGCCCGCAGGCGGACCAGGTCGACCACCGGCCGCAGCACCTCTTCCGCCTTCGCCGCGTCCCCCTTCGCCAGGTACAGCTTCGCCAGCTCGAGGGCGGTGTTCTCGCGGATGTAGGAGTAGCGGCTCTGCGGGTAGGTCCAGGCCTCGGAGGGGGCCCACCGGTTCAGCATCTCGCGGGTCTTCCGGTAGAGCTCGAGGGCCTTCTCCGTGTCGCCCCGCGCGGCGGCGATCCCCGCCTTCTCGTACCAGGCGTAGGCGTGGCGCGGGTCGCGGCGCAGCACCACGTCGAGGAGCTTCTCCGCGGTCTCCCAGTCCTGGTCGCGAATCGCGATCAGCGCCCGGTTGAAGCGGGCCAGGTGCACGGCGCCGGCCCGGACCGGGTCGTCCTTCCCGGGCCCCAGCTCGATCAGCCGGTCGTAGGTCTCCCTGGCGAGCTTCCACTCGCCGGTCGCCTCGTAGGCCTTGGCCAGGAGGAACATGCCCACCGGGTTCCCCGGCTCGCGCCGGTCCGCCTTCTCGAGGAACTCCCGGGCGCGGACCGCGTCGCCGCCGGGGCGCCGCAGCTCCACGAACCCGTACTTCCGCATCGCCTCGGCGTGGTCCGGGTGCTCCTTCAGGAACTTCCAGAACCACTTCTCCGCGTCCTTCCACTTCTGGTCGCGGATCAGCTGGATGCCGTCGGCCAGGGCCGGGTCCTCCGGCGGGGCCTTCGGGGCCGCGAGCACGGCCGGGGCGATCCCGCCCAGCAGGAACGCGAGCACGAGCAGCAACGGAAGCGGGAAGGTCCGACGAAGGTCAAGGCTGGTCATCTGGTCCTCCTTCGAAGGGGATCGGCCCGTCGGGCCGGCGCGCCGCGCCAGGATGACGTACCGGCGCGGTGTCACCCTTGATGCGATCGTAGCACCCCGGGACGGGGGGCGCCCGTGACCCGGGGTCAGCGGGCGTCCTGCACGACCCGCCCCCCCACGATCGTCATCACGGCGGCGCCCCTGGTCACCCACCCCTTGAAGGCGGTGTTGCGGGCCCGGCTGCGGAAGGCGTCCGGGTCGATCCTGCCCTCCCGGTCCAGGTCGATCACGGTGAGGTCCGCCGGCGCCCCCGGCTCGATGGTCCCGCCGGGCACCCCGAGGGCCCGGGCCGGCCCGAGGGAGAAGAGCCGCGCGAAGGTCAGCAGGTCCATCCCCCCCTCGTGGACGAACCGGGTGAGGAAGACCGGCACCGCGGTCTCCAGGCCGATCGTCCCGAAGGGCGCGCGGGAGAACTCCACCGCCTTCTCGTCCGGGTGATGGGGGGCGTGGTCGGTGGCGACCGCGTCCACCGTCCCGTCCCGCAGCCCCCGGACCAGCGCCTGCCGGTCCTTCTCCGGGCGGAGCGGGGGGGCCATCTTGAGGTCGGTGTCGAACCCGACCAGGGCCTCGTCCGTCAGGGTGAGGTGATGGGGAGTCACCTCGCAGGTGACCGGCACGCCACGCTTCTTCGCCTGCCGGACCATCTCGAGGCCCCGCGCGGTGGTCAGGTGCTGCACGTGGAGCCGGCCCCCGGTATCCTCCGCGATCAGCAGGTCCCGGGCGATCAGCGCCTCCTCCGCGTGGGCCGGCTGGCCGGGAAGCCCGAGGAGGGTCGAGACCTTCCCCTCGTGGACCACCCCCCCCTTCGCCATCCGCTCGTCGATCTCGTGGGCGAGGACCGG
>JAMOQA010000048.1 GCA_027064265.1 Acidobacteriota bacterium | reverse complement strand
GCTCTCCGCTCCCCCGGGCACTCCCGCCGGCCTCGTCGCCCTGGCGATCGAGGACCGGGTGGTCGGCGCCGGGTTCGTCGAGGGGGGGACGCTCCGGCCCGAGCTCCCCCGCTCGCTCCTGCCACCGGTTCGCCCCGGGGGGGATTCGGCGGGAGAATAGCGGCGCCACCGGGAGGGCACGGACCGAGAGGAGAGAGATGTCCCACCACGTGCGCCGCCGCCTGCTTTTCTCCCTGGCCTCCGTCCTGCTCGCGCTCTCCCTCTCGTGCGAGCGTGCCCCGGAGGCCCCCCTTGGCCCCGGGATCGCGGAACCGTTTCCCGGGGCGCGGGGCGGGGTCGAGCGGATCCTCGCCGCCGCCCGGGCAGACGACCGCGCCTGGGCCCGGCTCGCCGAGATGTGCGACACCTTCGGCCCCCGGCCCGCGGGATCGACGGCCTACCTGGCGGCAGCCCGCTGGGCCGCGGACACGATGCGGGCCGACGGGCTCGACGGCGTGCGCCTCGAACCGGTGGAGGTCGAGGCCTGGGAACGGGGCCGGGAGTCCCTCGTCCTCCTCGCCCCCAACGGCCCCCGCCCCCTGCCGGTCACGACCCTCGGCGGAAGCGTCGGCACCCCCCCGGGCGGCATCGAGGCCGACCTCGTGGTCGTCCACGACTTCGACGAGCTGGAACGCCGGGCCGGGGAGGTCCGGGGGAAGGTCGTCCTCTTCGACCACCCGATGGAAGACCGGGACGACATGTTCCGGGCCTACGGGGACGCGGTGAAGTACCGCTGGGCGGGAGCGTCCCGGGCGGCGCGCCACGGGGCCCGGGCGGTGCTGGTCCGCTCGCTGACCACCCGGAGCCTGCGGACGCTGCACACCGGCCAGATGGGATACGACGAGGACGCCCCCCGGATCCCGGCGGCCGCGATCACCGTCGAGGACAGCGCGATGCTCGCGCGGCTCGCCGCCAGGGGAGTCCCGCTCCGGGTCCTCCTCCGGCTGGGCCCCCACCGGCTCGGCCGCCGCCCCTGCCCCAACGTGGTCGCCGAGCTTCCCGGGCGGGAGTTGCCGGACGAGGTCGTCGTGGTCGGCGCCCACCTGGACTCGTGGGACCTGGGCAACGGGGCGATGGACGACGGGGGCGGCGTGATCCTCGCGCTGGAAACTGCCCGCCTGCTGCGGGAGAACGGCCTCGTCCCGCGCCGGACGATCCGGGTCGTCCTGTTCGCCGGCGAGGAGATCGGCGGGCTGCCCGGCGGGCACGCCTACGTGGAGGCCCACCGGGAGGAACTCGACCGTCACGTCGCGGCCCTCGAGTCCGACGCCGGGACGTTCCGGCCCACCGGGTTCTCCGTGCGGGCGGGCGACGAGGCCCGGGAACGCCTCGCCCGCTACGTGCGGCTGATCGCCGACGGTGACGGGCTCGAACTCCGCGAGGGGGGCGGCGGTCCCGACGTCTCGCCCCTCGGCCGGGAGGGGGTTCCCGTCATCGGCCTCCGCACCGACACCACGCACTACTTCGACTACCATCACTCGCCCGCCGACATGCCGGAGGCCGTCCCGGACGAGGATCTCCGGGAATCGCTGGCGGTCTTCGCCGCGATGGCCTGGCTGGTCGCCGAGGCCCCCGATCCCCTCCCCCGCGCCCCGGAGAAACCGTAGGGGCGGCCGGAAGGCCGCCCGCAGGTGACCGACGCGCGCGGTGCCGTGCAACTTGCGCGCCAGCCGATGCGGGCCGCCTGCCGGCGGCCCCTACAGGTTGTCCGTCTCGTGGAGCCTCGCGGGAGAGGCCGCGGTCACGAATGGCCGAAGGGTCGGTCCTTCCTGCGGGGCCGTGGCAGGCGCTTGCGGGGCGGGGCCGGAGGTGCGAGGCGCGCCCGCAGCTTCTCGAGCCGCTCACGCACCTTCTCCCGCTCCCGGACCTTCGGGAGCGCCCGGAACCGCTGCTCCAGCACCGGCAGGAAGTCACGCAGCGCCGCCTTCGACTCCGCCCGCTGGGCGAGTTCCCAGAAGACGAGCGCCGCGCTCTCCATGTCCCGGCAGGCCAGGGCATCCTTCGCGGAGAACCAGCCTTCCCGGCGCACGACCGGGACGCGCAGCGAGCCGTCGGAGTTGGTGCGCAGCTCGTAGCCGCCGAGGACGCGCTTCGTGCAGCGCACCGTCGCGAAGTAGAGCTTCCGCGCCTGGTCCTTCAGCTTGTCGCCGGGCCGGTCCGGGTTCCTCGCCCCCGCCGGCATGCCGGCGAGCGCCGCCGCCAGGAGCCCGAGGGCCACCATCCGCCGAATCGATGCCGCCATCGTCTCGTCCTCCACCTCCACGCGCCGCCGGCGGAACTCAGGCCTCGCCGCCCGCCGGGACCGGGGGTTCCTCCGGGGGAAGCCCGTCGGCCGCGAGGCGCAGCTTCCGCAGCATCTCGAGGAAGGTCTCCCGGTTCGCCTCGACCGTCTCCCGGGGCCCGGTCACCTTGAAGAACCAGGGTCCGCCGTCCCCCTCGACGACCGCCCCGAGCAGGGCCGTTCGCGCGAGGGGCTGGCCCGGTCCTCCCTCGGTCTTCGGGGCCTTGTAGGCGCCGACGACCTCCACCAGGTGCACGCGGAACGGACCGACCTCGAAGTCGTCGCGGCGAGGCTCCACCCCCGGCTCCGGGTCGACCTGGGAGATCCACCGCTGGAGGTTCGCCTCCACGCCGCCCCCCTGCCCCGGGCCGAACCAGAAGACGACGAGCATCGCGTCGCCGCCGGGACCGGGGATCCGGGCCTGCGCGGCCCGCATCCGCGACTCGGGAACCTCCGGGGTCCAGGCCTCCGGGATGCGGCAGACCAGGTTGCCCAGGTCGAGCATCCTCGCCGGCATCGCGTGCCCCGGCGGCATCTCCATCCCGCCGTGGGGATCCATTGCCGCGCCCGCGTGCGGGTTCCCGCCCGCGTTCTCCGCCGCCGGCGGCGGAGCTTCCTTCCTCCCGCAACCGCCAAGCACGAACGTGAACGCGAGAACCATCCCCAGGATTGCCCTTCCCTTCCTTCGCATCGGTCCTCCTTGCGGCCCGCGGATGCCCGGTCGAGATCGGCGCGGTGCCGGTCGAGATTCTACCCGCGCACGGAAACGGGCGGGCCCGGGCCCGCCCGTTTCGCAAAGGAATCCGCTCGTCCAGGGCTCACTCGACCTCGACGACCGTCTCCTCGCTCATCCACACGCCGTGCTTCGTGCAGTAGGACATCGCGGTCAGCCTGCCGGTCTTCGCCAGGGACACGTGGAACGTCACCCGGGTGAAGCCGGAAGCCTCCTCCTTGCCCGCGACGGTGACGCCCGGCTGGTACATCGCCATCGCCAGCATGGTGTTCCCGTCGTAGAGCTGGACCCACTGGATGTGGTGATCGATCACGTCCGGGTGGACGTACTCGTTGCCGAGCTTCACGGTGACGTCGAACGCCTCCCCCTTCCTGACCTTCGCGGGCGCGATCACGTGGGGGGTGTGGCGGTCGATGTAATCCTTCCTGGCCTCCTTCATGTCGGCCGTGATCTCCTGGGGCATGTTGATTTTCAACATCGGGTCGCTCTCCTCTTTTTCCAGCCGGCCGCGGGGCCGGGGGATCGGTCGGTCACTTCGGGTTCAGGGTATCACCCAAGCCCCTTGTTGCAACTAAGTACCATTTAGTGATTCGCGGCTGCTCGCCACGGCCCGGATATCATGCCCCCGTCATGCGCATCCCGGTCCCCGAGCCGATCCTCGACGTCTGCCGCCGCGTGCGCCGCGCGGGCGGGCGGGCCCTCGTCGTCGGCGGGGCGGTGCGGGACGCCGCCTTCGGGCTCGTCCCCAAGGACTTCGACCTCGAGGTGTACGGTCTCCCCGTTTCCCGCCTCGAGGGACTGCTCGCTCCCCTGGGGACGGTGCACCGGGTCGGGAGATCGTTCGGCGTCCTCAAGCTGCGCCTCCCCGACGGGAAGGAGCTGGACGTCGCCCTCCCGCGCCGGGAGAACCGGGTCGGGCGCGGACACCGGGGTTTCCTCGTCGAACCGGACCCGGACCTCTCCCCCCGCGATGCGGCGGCCCGCCGGGACTTCACGATCAACGCGATGGCGTACGACCCCCTGGCGGCGGAGCTCCTCGACTTCTTCGGCGGCATGGACGACGTCCGGGCCCGGATCCTCCGCCCGGTCTCCCCGGCGTTTCGGGAGGACGCGCTCCGGGTCCTGCGTGGCTTCCAGTTCGCCGGGCGCTTCCGGCTGACGGCGGCACCGGAACTCCTCCCCCTGGCCCGGGAGATGCTCGGCGACTACCCCGACCTCGCGATCGAGCGAATCTGGTGGGAATGGCGCAAGTGGGCCGAGCTCTCGGAGATGCCCTCGAAAGGCCTCGAGGTGCTGAGCGTCACCGGCTGGCTCGCTCCTTACCCGGAACTCGAGGCCCTC
>JAMOQA010000047.1 GCA_027064265.1 Acidobacteriota bacterium | reverse complement strand
GGACCTGGCCGTGCGCCGCTCCCCGGACGTGATCTTCCTCGACGTCTGGCTCCCGGGGATCGACGGCATCGAGGCGCTGCGCCTGCTGCGGGAGCGGGGCGTTCTCGCCCCCGTCGTCATGATCTCGGGCCACGGTACGATCGAGACCGCGGTCCGGGCCACCAAGCTGGGGGCGTACGACTTCGTCGAGAAGCCGCTCTCCCTCGACCGGGTGCTGCTCGTCACGTCGAACGCGCTGCGGCACGCGCGTCTCGAGCGCAGGAACCGTGCCCTGCGGGCGCAGCTCCGGCGGGAGGCGGAGTTCCTCGGGCGGTCCCCGGCGGTCGAGCGCCTGCGGGTCGCGCTGGCCGGCGCCACCGACGGTCGCCCGGTGCTGCTCTACGGGGAGAAAGGCTCGGGCCGGCGCCTGGCCGCCCGCTGGATCTCCCAGCACGGCCTGCGACCGGACGGGCCGTTCCTCGACGTCCAGGTCTCGGCGCTGCCCCGGGAGCGGCTCCTGCGGGCGCTCTACGGGAACGGGGGCCGGGGCGGGGACGATCCCGGGCGGCTCCTCCTGGCCGACGAGGGAACCCTCTACCTGGAGAACGCGGACATGCTGCCCGCGATCGTCCAGGAGTCCCTGCTGGTCGGGATGGAAACCGGCGAGTTCCCGGAGCCCGGGGGACGTCGCCGGGTCCGGTCGGAACCGCTGCTCGTCCTCGGGCTGCTCGAGCCACCGGAGCGGCTGGAAGAGCGGGGCCAGCTTTCCGGGCAGTTTCTCGCCGCCTTCCCCCACGTGATCGAGGTGCCTCCCCTGAGGGAACGGCGCGAAGACATCCCGGAGCTCGTGCAGCGCTTTCTCGCCGAGCTGTGTCGCGAGTACGCGCGGGAGCCGCTCGAGGTGACGCCGGCGGCGATGCGGGTGCTCCTCGGGTACTCGTGGCCCGGCAACGTTCGCGAGCTCAAGCGGGTCCTGGAGCGGATCGTGCTCCTGGTGCCCGGACCGCGGGTGACCGCCGGAGACCTGCCCGCGCACCTGGGCACGGGAGACGGCGACGATGCGATCGTCCAGTCGATCCTCGACGGTTTCGAGCGGGCCTGGCTCGAGCGTCACCTGGCCGAGGTCGGGGGAGACCTCGAGCGGGCTTCCCGGCGGCTCGGGATCCCGCCGGAGGAGCTGCGCCGGCGGCTCGAGAGGCTGGGCGGGGAGACATCCCCCTGACCTCCCGGAGCTTGCGCCCGGCTCCGGGAAGGGGGCATCCTGCCGGGACCGGAAAGGAGGTCCCGGTGCACGACACGCTCCTGTACCTGGCGATCGGCCTGTTCTCCGGGCTCGTCATGGGGTTTCTCGGGGTCGGCGGCGGGATCGCCGTCATCCTCGGGCTCCTGCTGGTCGCGAAGATGCCCCAGAAGCTGGCGCAGGGGACGACGCTCCTGGTCGTCGTGGCGCCCGTGTCGGTGCTTGCCCTTCTCGAGTACTGGAGGCAGGGGAACGTGGCGCTGGTGCCGGGTCTCGTCGTGATCGCCGGGTTCGTCGTCGGGGCATGGGCCGGCGCGCTGCTCGTGGGCCAGGTACCGTCCCTGCTTCTGCGCCGGGTTTTCGCCCTGGCCCTCGTGGTCATCGGGATCGTCTTGTTCCTGCGGACCTGGGGCATCCCCCGCGCTTCCTGACGGGAACTGGCGAGGGACGCGGGGCGGGAGTAGCTTCTTGCGGTCCTTCCGCCGAGGAAGGTTTCGAGGCCCGATGCTCCGTACGCGGTCCGGTGTCGCGCGGGCGGGCGTTGCCCTGCTCGCCCTCTTCCTCGCGCCGCTCCTCGTCGCGGCGGAGAGCTGGCATACCTGTACCCTCGCGGGCGGACACGGTCGCGGGAGTGCCCGCGTCGCGAGACCGGTGTCGGCGCGGGCGTCCCACGCCCATCCCTGCCTGGCGTGTTCCCTCACGCGCCAGGGTTTTCCCGCCGTGCCGGCTCCTCTCCCTGGCGGTCCCGACCCCGGGCGCGGGCCCGCGATCACGACGGCCGACCTGCCGGCGTTCCCGGCCCCGGTGGGCCTCCTTCCTCCCGGCCGCGCTCCTCCCGCCTGAGCCGATCCAGGGTCGTTCGTCCGCGGTCGAGCGGCGGACGGGCGGGATTCCCGTGTGCCGGCACCTCCCGGGAGGAAGTTCGAGATGGGCCCTCGTTCGGTTCTCGTCGCGTGCTCCACCGCCGCGAGGTCTTTCCTCGCGGGGTTCGCAGTCCTGTCGTCTCTCTTCGTCGCGGCCGCTCCCGCGGCCGCCGACACGGCTTCACCCGGCGCCGGTGGCGCCCCTTCCGGGTGCGTGCTTACCGGCCGGGTCGTCGAGGAGATCGGGGGGCAGCCCCTGCCCGGCGTGCAGGTGCGCCTGCCCGACGTGGGTCGCGGGGCGCTGACCGACGCCGCCGGGCGCTTCCGGCTCGCCGGCCTGCCCTGCGCGAAGACGCTGGTCGTCGGGTTCCACCTGCCCGGGTACACCCCGCGTCACGAGGAAGTGCGGCTCCCCCTCGACGCGGAGCTGACCGTCCGTCTTTCCCCGGCCCACGGATTCCGCGAGGAGGTGACGGTCTCCGCGCTGCCGTGGGCGGCCAGGAAGCTGGAGGTCGCGCAGACCGTCGACGTGGTCGACGCGGACGCCCTGGAGACCACGGCCGGCCTGTCGGTCGGCGCCGCGGTCGAGCGGGTGCCGGGTGTCCAGAACGTCTCGACCGGTGAGCAGGCCGGCAAGCCGATGATCCGCGGGATGACGAACGAGCGGGTCCTGCTCCTCTCCGACGGGTTCGCGCATCACTACCAGGAGTTCTCCCTGCGGCATCCACCCAACGTCGAGCCCTACGATGCCGAGCGGATCGAGGTGATCCGGGGGCCGGCCAGCGTGCTGTACGGCGCCGGCGCGATGGGCGGGGTGGTCAACCTGGTCTCCCCGCCACTGCCGGCCGGCGAGCCGGGTGAGCTCTCGCTCCATGGCGAGGTCCTCGCGGGATACGGGGACAACGCCCAGGCAACGACGGAGCGGGCGAAGCTCGAGGGGGCCCTCGGTGCCTTCGGCTGGCGGGCCAGCTGGACGCGGCGCGTGGCGGACGATGCCGAGACGCCCGACCGGGAACTCGCCAACACGGACTACAACCAGAGTTCCGGCGAGGTGGCCCTCGGCTTGACCCTGGACGGGGGCGTGCGCGTCGAGGGGAAGTGGAACCACTGGGAGAACGACTTCGGCTTCTTCCTCCCGCCGCTGCCGCACTTCCGCCTGGGACTGCGCAACGATATCGGTCACCTGGAAGCCACCTTCCCCGGAACTCGTGGCGAGTGGAAGGTGGCGGTCCACCGGGCGCAGAACATCCGGAAGGTGTGGCCGAGGGGGAAGCATGGTCCCCTTTCCGTGGACCTCGACCTGGAGACGCGGATCGCGCGGATCGAGTGGAAGCGGGAGGGAAGCGGCAACACCCGTTCCTGGGCCCTCCTCGAGCTGCGCAACCAGGACAACGAGACCCGGGGCACGGTCCCCCTCCTGCCGAACTACCACGCGAGCGGCTGGGCGGCCGCCCTGTTCCACGAGGTCCGGTTCATGCGCAGGAAGGGCTTCGACCGGGTGGTGCTCGACCTGGGCCTCCGGTGGGATGCCCGGCGGGTCGGCGTCCGTGGCACGGAAGGGCGCGAGGACCTCGCGGACTTCTCCCGGTCCTTCGGGGCGCTGACCGGCTCGGTGGGGGCGACCCTTCGCGTCACGCGGAACCTCTCCGTCGCCGCCAACCTCGGTCGTGGATGGCGTCCCCCGTCGGAGTACGAGATGTTCGCGCGGGGCCAGCATTCCGGCGTGGCCGCGTGGGAAGAGGGGAACCCGGGCCTCGCCGAGGAAACGAACCTGAACGCGGAGCTGGGACTGCGCTGGCGGACGTCCCGCTTCGAGGGGAGCCTGTCCCTCTACCGCAACGCGTTCGACGGGCACATCTACGCCGCCGAGACCGGGCGCACGGTCACGCTGCCCGACGGGACGACGCTGCCCGTCGTGGAATACAGGCAGGGCGACGCGGTCATCGAGGGTTACGAGGGGAACGTGCGCTGGTCCGTCTCTCCCGACGTTTCCCTCTTCGCGAGCGGTTCCCACGTGCTCACGGAGAACCGGGAGACCGGCCGACGGCTGCCCGTCACCCCGCCGGACCACGTGCTGATCGGCGCCCGCTGGCAGCCGCACGTCGCGGGAAGCTGGCATCACCCGTACGTCGAGCTCCGGGCGGACGTGGTGCGTCCCGGCAGGGCGAGCGGTCCCGACGAACTCTTCTCCCGGGTGGACACCCCCGGCTACACGCTCTGGGGACTCTCGGCCGGGATCCACCGCCGGACAAGGGACGGGGACCTGCGGCTGGACCTGGTGGTCCGGAACCTGTTCGACAAGCGGTACGTGGCGTTCCTCGATAC
>JAMOQA010000046.1 GCA_027064265.1 Acidobacteriota bacterium | reverse complement strand
TGGAGCGGTGCGAGGCGCTCGGCATTCCCTACCTGGTGATGCACCCGGGCTCCCACCGGGGCGCCGGCGAGGAGGCCTGCTTCGACCGGATCGCCGCGGCGATCGACGAGATCCACGAGCGGCACCCGGAGCCGCTGGTGACGATCCTCCTCGAGAACACGGCGGGCCAGGGGACCAACGTCGGCCACCGGTTCGAGCACCTCGCCGAGATCCGGGAGCGGCTCGCCCACCCGGAGCGGGTGGCGGTCTGCTTCGACACCCAGCACGCCTTCGCCGCCGGCTACGACCTGGTCAGCCCCGAGGGGTGGGCGCGCACCTGGAAGGAGTTCGACCGGGTCCTCGGGAAGAAGCTGCTCCGGGTGCTCCACCTGAACGACTCGAAGAAGCCGCTGGGGTCCCGGGTCGACCGGCACGAGCACATCGGCTTCGGGGAGCTGGGGCCGGCCCCGTTCCTGCGGATCATGAACGAGCCCCGCTTCGCGAGGCTGGTCGCGGCGATCGAGACCGAGAAGGGAGAGGACTGCCGGGAGGACCTCCAGAACCTCTACGTCCTCCGCAAGCTGGTCGGCAGGAAGCGACCCCCGACACGCGCCCAGCTCGAGAAGTGGTGGGAGGAGGCCCTGGCCGGCGGCATCCCGGAACTCCCCGGCACCCGCCGCGGGCGGACGCCCCGTCAGCGGCGGTAGACGCTCCCCCGGTGGCCGAACCGGACGACGAGGATCGCCAGTTCGCGTTTCCGGGCCTCGTAGACGATCCGAAAGGCTCCCACCCGGAGGCGGCGGAGCCCCTGGAACTCCCCCTTGAGGGCCGCGCCGGCGGCGGGTTCCCGTGCCAGGCGGTCGATGGCCGCGACGATTCGCTCCCGGTCGGGTCGGGGGACCGCGGCGAGTTCCTTCGCCGCGCTGCGCTTGATCCGGACCTTCCAGGCCACCCGGTCAGTCCCGCTCGAGGAGGTCTCGCCGCACCTCCTCCCAGTCGAGGACCGGGTCGTCCGGGTCCTGGAGCCGTTCGAGGGCGAGGCGCAGGTCCTCGACGTCGTCGAGGTAGTACTCGAGGGCCTTGCGGATCAGCTCCGCCCGGCTGCGTCCCAGCCGACGGGCCGCCTCGTCGAGGACGGCGACCAGGTCGTCGGGAAGGCGGGCCGTCACCTGTGCCATGGGATCCTCCGATGCCGTGTGATGTCAATGACATTACGGCGAAGTCGGCCGGGCGGCAACGGGTGGCTGCGCAGCGCGGACCGCGGGGTGCTGTGCGGCGATGATTCGCGGAGGACAAGGAGACCTACGGGTTCCGGACACGGAGAAGGGGTGGATGCCCGCGCGACGACCGAGAACGGGGGAAACGCACGGCCGGTGACAGAGAGCGGGGGCAGGCGCACGGTTTGCGACAGAGAGCGGGAGCAAATGCACGGTCCTCGACAGAGAACCCCTGTTGCCGCACGCAAACCGGGTCTCGGTGGGCTTCCCGGCCGGCAATCATGCCGGCGGCGTGTTCGTGATGGTTCACGATCGCTCGATCCTGCGGTGGGCCAGCCAGGAAGCGTGCAGGAACCGCCGTTCTCTGCCGCAGAGCGTGCGAAATGGGGCCTTCTCCGTCGAGATTCGTGCAGGATGCCCCGTTCTCTGTCGCGGGTCACCCGTTTCGGACGAAGCGCGCGACGGTTCAGAATGGGTTCCTCGAAGCAGGAGGATGCGGATGGCGGAACTGGAACGGTCGGAGGCGGTCGGGACCGGGCCGGGGACCCTGCGGGTGGCGGAGATCTTCGCCTCGATCCAGGGGGAGGGGACCCGGGCGGGGCTGCCGACCGCGTTCGTGCGGGTTTCCGGATGCGCGCTCCGCTGCCGGTGGTGCGACACCGCGTGGGCCTTCGAGGGAGGCGAGGTCATGGAGGTGGACGAGGTTGCCGAGGCGGTGCTCGCCACCGGGCTTTCCCACGTGTGCCTCACCGGCGGGGAGCCGCTCCTCCAGCCGGCGCTCCCGCGTCTCGCCCACCGGCTCGCGGTCCTCGAGGGACTCGACGTCGTCGTCGAGACCGGGGGCGACCGGGACATCTCGGTGCTGCCGCCGCCGGTCGCGCGGGTCCTCGACGTGAAGCTGCCCGGGTCGGGCATGATGGACCGGATGGACTGGGCGAACCTCGGCCGCCTGCGGCCCGGGGACGAGGTCAAGATGGTGATCGCCGACCGGCGTGACTTCGAGGAGGCCCGCCGCATCCTTCGAGAGGAGCTTGCGGGGTTCCGCGGCGAGGTCCTCTTCGCGCCGGTCCACGGCGAGCTCGACCCGGCGGAGCTCGCCGACTGGATCCTCGCCGACCGGCTGCCGGTACGGCTCCAGCTGCAGCTCCACAAGGTGATCTGGCCCGGCCGGGAGCGGGGAGTCTGACGATGATCGGCGAGGGCAGGCAGGGAATCTCCGCCCGGGCCGGCTTCTGGATCGGCCTCGCGGGCTTCGCGCTCCTCGCGTTCGTTCCCCTGGGAGACCCCGCGACCGCCCCGGCCCGCAAGATGGCCGGGGTCGCGTTCCTGATGGCCTGCTGGTGGGTGACCGAGGCGCTCCCCCTCGCCGCCACCGGGCTCGTGCCGCTGGTCGCCTTCCCCTTCCTCGGCCTTCTCCCGGCGGCGGAGACGTCCCGGGAGTACGGCCACCACCTGATCCTGCTCTTCCTCGCCGGCTTCCTCCTGGCGACCGCGCTGACCCGCTGGGGGCTCGACCGGCGCCTCGCCCTCGCCGTCGTCGCCGCGGTCGGCGCCGGGCCGCGGCGGATCGTCCTCGGCCTGATGGTGGCGACCGCGTTCCTCTCGATGTGGGTCAGCAACTCGGCGACCGCGGCGATGATGATGCCGGTCGGCCTCGCCCTGGTGGAGCACGCCGCGAGCGAGGCCAGGCGGGCCGGCCTCGCGATCGACACCCGGCCCGGGCACTTCCGGTTCGGGACGGCGGTGATGCTCGGCATCGCCTGGGCGGCGTCGATCGGCGGGGTCGGGACGATCGTCGGGACGCCCCCCAACGTGCTCCTGGTCGCGATGCTCGACGACGCCGCCGGGGTGCGGGTCGGGTTCGCCGAGTGGATGCTGGTCGGCGTACCGGTCGTCGTGCTGACACTGCCCCTCGTCTGGCTCTGGCTGGTCGCCGGCGCGTACCGGCCCGAGCTCGACGAGCTGCCCGGGGGCCGCGACGTCGTCCGGCGCGCCCGGGAGGAACTCGGACCGATGGGGCCCGGGGCGCGGCGCGTCGCGCTGATCGTGTTCCTGACCGCCCTCGCCTGGATCACCCGGCCGCTCTGGGACGGCTTCCTTCCCGAGCCGAAGATGCTGAAGGACGCCTCGGTGGGGGTCGCCGGGGCCCTCGCCCTCTTCCTCGTCCCGAGCGGCGAGGCGGACCGGCCGGCCCTCCTCGACCGGACCGCCTGGCGGGAGATCCCCTGGAACGTGCTGCTCCTGTTCGGCGGGGGACTCGCCCTCGCGAAGGGGTTCGTCTCCTCGGGCCTCGCGAGGCTGCTCGGGCAGGCGGCGGTCGGCCTCTCGCACGTGCCTCTGCCCGTCTTCCTGCTGGTCCTCGGCGCGGCGGTGATCGTGCTGACCGAGTTCGCCTCGAACACCGCCT
This sequence comes from Acidobacteriota bacterium, assembly GCA_027064265.1. Classification (GTDB taxonomy): domain Bacteria; phylum Acidobacteriota; class Polarisedimenticolia; order J045; family J045; genus JAMOQA01. Next base: position 838 of record JAMOQA010000046.1, on the reverse strand, counting down.
CGACCGCGATGGTCCTGCCGCTGCTCGCGGCGACCGCCGCGGCCCTGGGCCTCCCGGCGCCGCTCCTGATGGTCCCCGCCGCCCTCGCCGCCTCGATGGCGTTCATGATGCCCGCGGGCACCCCGCCGAACGCGATCGTCTTCGGCACCGGGTACGTGCGGATCCGCCAGATGCTCTTCGCCGGGATCGTCGCCGACCTCCTCGCCCTCGCCGTCATCGAGGCCGTCACCCTCGGCGTCGTCCCCCACCTGTTCCGCTGACTCGCGCCACCGGCGCCGGGCGTCCCTGGTGCGGGCGGTGCCACGGAGCACGGAACGGTCGCGTTGCCCGCATGCGGGCGCCCTGCCGGGTGCCCCTACAGGTCATGCCTCTCCAGGTTTTCCGTAGGGGCGGCCGGCAGGCCGCCCGTCGGGGGCCGCCGCGCGCGGTGCCCGGGTTCGCAGGCGTCACCCGCTGCGGGCCGCCCTGGCCCGTACCGGTCGTGCGTCGCGGCAGTTCGCGCGGGCGGACGGACGGAGATTCGGGGTGACCGTGGAGCGCGATAACGCCCGATTCTGCAAGGGGGGTGTTCGATAACCGCGGGATTTGCAAGTTCCGTGGGGTCCTGGATGCTCGCGACTTGCGAAACTCCGCTCTATCCCCCTCCTACCTTGCAGAATCGCCCGTTATCGAACACTCCCCTTGCAAGAAGAGCGGTTATCCCGCCTCTCCGCGGTGCTTCGAGCCGGCCGGGCCGTTGCCGGCGGCCCCTGCAGCCGGTCTGCGGGGCGGAGGGTTCCCCGTGGGCGGCCGGGGGGGTGGGAGGTCTGGTAGCCTGACGCGCGTGACGACGATGCGG
>JAMOQA010000045.1 GCA_027064265.1 Acidobacteriota bacterium | reverse complement strand
CCTCCTCGTCCTCGCCGCGTGGCTCGCCGGGTGCGGGAGCGAGGCGCCCGCCCCCGCCCGGGACCTGCAGCCGGTGGAGCGGGGCGTGGTCGCCGCCCCGGAGCGCCGGGCCGCCGCGGTGGGGGCCGAGATCCTCGCCGCCGGAGGCAACGCGGTCGACGCGGCGGTGGCCGTCCACTTCGCCCTCGCGGTGACGTTCCCTTCCGCGGGGAACATCGGCGGCGGCGGGTTCGCCCTGGTGCGCGACCCGATGGGCCCGGTCTACGCCCTGGACTTCCGGGAGACCGCCCCCTCCGAGGCCCACCCGGACCTGTTCCTCGACGAGGAGGGAAACGTGGTCCCGGGGAAGAGCCTCTGGTCCGGGGCCGCGGTGGGCGTGCCCGGCTCGGTGCGCGGGATGTGGGAGCTGCATCGACGGTTCGGGTCCCTGCCCTGGAAGGACCTGCTCGCGCCCGCGATCCGGCTCGCCGAGGAGGGCTTCGAGCTGGATCCCTGGACCGCGGAGTCGTTCGCGCGGGCGGCGAAGCGGTACCGGGAGGTGGACGAGCCCTGGGCGGAGCGGATCGACTTCGCCCGCTGGTTCCACGGGGAGGCGGGGGAGACGTTCCGCCAGCCCCAGCTCGCCGAGACGCTGCGGAAGATCGCCGCGGAGGGACCGGGAGGGTTCTACGAGGGGCCGGTCGCCCGGCGGATCGTGGAGACGGTCGCCCGCCACGGCGGGACCATGACCCGGGTCGACCTGGCCGAGTACCGGGCGGTGTGGCGGGTGCCCCTCGAGGGGACCTACCGGGGGCGCCGGGTGGTCGCGATGCCCCCGCCGTCGTCGGGCGGCGTCGCCCTGCTCCAGCTCCTCGGGATGCTCGAGCGGTTCGACGTGCCGCCGTTCGGATCCGCGGAGCGGGTGCACCTCTTCGCCGAGCTGGAGAAGCGGGTGTTCGCCGATCGCTCCGAGTACCTGGGGGACCCGGACCAGGTCGACGTCCCGGTGGCCCGCCTCCTCGACCCGGCCTACCTGGCGCGCCGGGCGTCCGAGGTCCGCTTGGGCGAGCGCACCGACCCGGCGACGATCCGTCCCGGCCTCGCGCCGGAGGACGAGGCGGCCGCCGGTCTCCGGGAGGGCACGGAGACCACCCACTTCTCCATCGTCGACCGCCACGGCATGGCGGTGGCGGAGACGACGACCCTCAACACGTCCTACGGGACCGGGATCGTCGTCGAGGGGGCCGGCTTCCTCCTGAACAACGAGATGGACGACTTCGCGGCGAAGCCGGGCGTGCCCAACGTCTACGGGGTCACCGGGAGCACGGCGAACGAGGTCCGGCCGGGCCGCCGGATGCTCTCGTCGATGTGTCCCACCTTCGTCTACGGGGACGGCGGCCTCGATCACCTGTGGCTGGTCCTCGGCAGCCCCGGCGGCCCGACGATCTTCACCACGGTCTTCCAGCTGGTCGTCGACACGGTGGACGACCGGGCGCCCCTGGCCGAGGCGGTCGGGCGGCCGCGCTTCCACCACCAGTGGCCACCGCCCGCCCCGGACCGGGACGAGATCCTGGTCGAGGACGCCCCGGGGCGGAGGCTGCCGCCGGAGACCCTCGAACGGCTCGAGGCGATGGGCTACGCGCTGCGCCGGGTGAAGAGCATCGGCGCGGTCCAGGGCGTCGAGATCCGCGACGGGCGCGCCGCCGGTGTTGCCGACCCTCGCCTCGTCGGCGCCGTCGCCGAGGAGCCGCGCTGAGTCGGCCGGGTCAGGGGTTCGGCCCCCAGGTGCGGGCGACGGCCATGTCGAGCTCGCGGGCGAGGGCGAGGGCCCGGTCCGGGTCGAGCCCCTCGCCGGTCACCCGCCCGAGGAAGCGGCCGCGGCAGAAGAGGACGCCGCCCGGGACCGCCCGGGCCTCGTCCCCGGGGCCCCCGGGGAGCGGCTTTCCCTCGAGCTTCGCGCGGGCCATCTGGGGGTAGGCGAACATCCAGCCGACGACCCGCACCGGCGGATCGCCAACCTCCCATGTCGCCTGCCACTTGCAGCCCTTCATCAGCCGGGCACCGGGCTGCCGGGCGCAGATGGTCTCCACCGGCGCCGGGTAGTTCTTGAGCTCCGGCGGGCAGCGGAACATCGGGTACATCTCCTGGTCCAGGGGGCGCCGGGGGTCCATCTGGCGGTGGACGATGCCGGCGACCGCCCCGAACAGCAGCAGCACGACGGCCGCCGCGAGGATGAACCACCCGACCCGGGCCCCGGTCGAGGGCCCCTCGGGTTCCTGCTTCCGCCGCGCGGGCTTCTTCGCCATCCGTTCCTCCGGGCGCGTGGCCAGGGGCCGCGCCGCCGGCCATGATACCCGCCCCGGGCCGGCCGGCTGTTGCGACGGCCCCCCCCGGGGCCCGATGATTGACCCCGGCAGGCCCGCCGGCGGCCCCCCGGGGCCCCGGCACGCCATCCCTGGAGGAGCCGATGAGCGAGACGAAGGTCGAGATCTTTCGCAACCGACGCGAGGAGTTCTGGAAGGCGATCTGCCACGTGGTCGAGCGTGGCGAGTCCGGCGCCGAGTGGGACGGCAATCCCGTCCGGGTTCAGCACGGCCCGTTCGGGATCACGCTGGACGTCCACGCGGAGGTCGCCGGGTACTCCTCCGGGGTCATCACCCGGTTCCGGGCCGCGTTCATCAACCGGGACGGGTTCCGGTTCCGGATCTATCGCCACGACCTGCTGAGCACGATCGGGGCGATGCTCGGCCTCGAGGACGTGAAGACCGGCGACGAGGAGTTCGACCGTGCGTTCGTCGTCCAGGCGAACAGCACCCACGAGGTCCGGCTGCTCCTCCAGGACGACTCGATCCGGCGCCGCCTCCTCGACCTGGACGTGCATCGGCTCGAGGTCCGGGACGACGAGGGCTGGTTCGGGCCGGAGTTCCCCGAGGAGGTCGACGAGCTGTACATGGAGGTGCCCGGCCGGGTTACCACCTGCGAGAAGCTCCACGAGCTCTACGGCCTGTTCGCCGACATCCTGAACCGGCTCTGCCACCTCGGGTCCGCCTACGAGCAGGACCCGCACATCCGGCTGGACTGAGCGCCCCCCGGGAGGGGAACCGATGGCCGATCCCGTGCGTCCCGCGGGCGGGGAGACGCCCGCCCGGCGGGGCCCCAAGCCGAAGTGGCTGCGGGTGCCCCTGACCACCGGCCCGGTCTACAACCGGGTGCGGGGCCTGCTGCGCCGGCTCGAGCTGCACACCGTCTGCGAGGAGGCGCGCTGCCCCAACGTCCACGAGTGCTGGTCGGCGGGGACGGCCACGGTGATGATCCTCGGTGACACCTGCACCCGCGCCTGCCGCTTCTGCGCCGTGAAGACCGGCCGGCCCGCGCCGCCGGACCCGGACGAGCCGCGCCGCGTCGCCGAGGCGGTGGCCGAGCTGGGCCTGCGCCACGTGGTCGTCACGTCGGTCGACCGGGACGACCTGCCGGACGGCGGCGCCGATCACTTCCGGCAGGTGATCGAGGCGATCCACGGGCGGGTGCCGGGGTGTGCCGTCGAGGTGCTGACTCCCGACTTCCGGCAGGATCCCCGCCGCGCTCTCGACCTGGTCCTCTCCGCCCGCCCGGAGGTGTTCTCGCACAACGTCGAGACGGTGCCGGAGCTCTACCGGCGCGTGCGGCCGGGCTCGGACTTCGAGGAGTCGCTCGACCTGCTGCGCCGCGCCGCCGACCGGCGGGACGAGTTCGGCGGCTACGTCAAGACCGCGATGATGCTCGGCCTCGGGGAGACCGACGAGCAGGTGGCGGCGACGATCCGCCGCATCGCCGAGGCCGGCGTCGAGGTGCTCGCCCTCGGGCAGTACCTCCAGCCGACGCCGCGCCAGGCCCCGGTCGCCCGCTACGTTCCGCCCGAGGAGTTCGCCCGCTGGCGGGAGTTCGGCCTCGCCGCCGGCCTCCGGTACGTCGAGGCCGGCCCCCTCGTCCGCTCCTCCTACCACGCCGAGCGCCAGGGCCGCTGAGCGGGCGCCTGGAAGTCAACGGGACTGCTGCGACGCCACTGCGCCGTCTCCCGCGCTGTCGCCGGCCAGCTCCACGAGCTTCTCGCGGAGCTCGGCGAGCCAGCGCGGCGAGTAGCCCACGTAGTGGGCCAGCACGATGCCATCGCGCACGAGGAGGAGCTGGGGGACCGCCGACTCGCGGGTCGCGTCCCGGGGATCCTCCCCGTCGGCGGCGAGCAGAAACTCGAGGCCGGCGAGGTCGGGGTCCGCCGCGACTTCGCGGACTTCCTCGGGCGCGGCGCCCCATACCTCGATGGTGACGAAGCGGACTCCGCGGCCCTGCCACTCGCGGGCGATCGCCGCGAGTTCCGGGAGTTCCTCGCGGCACGGGGCACATCCCGTGCCCCAGAGACTGACGACGACGATGCCTTCCCGGTCCCAGGTGCGAACTTCCTCCCCGTCCAGCGTGCGGGCCTCGAACGGCCCGAACTCCTTCCCCACCAGG
>JAMOQA010000044.1 GCA_027064265.1 Acidobacteriota bacterium | reverse complement strand
ACGCCTTGCGCGAGTTCGTCATGATCTCCTCCTTCTCGAGCCGGGTTCGCTCTGGTAACAGTGCAAGCCACGTGCCACCCGTGGCCCGATGGCTGAGGCCGCAACCAGCTGTGTTTCCAGAGCTTGTTCTGGCACCGCCGACCTGGAAGTCGCGGCTCGTGTCACTTCCGCGTAACCGTCACGGGAAGTTCACGTGGCGCCCCCATCTCGCCCTTCCGCCAGAACAGCTTCCCCGTGGGGAACCGGTGTCCGGTGACAGGTGTTGCATCGGTGCAGGTCCGGCTTCTTCGCGCCCGGCTTCTTCGCCTCCCGCTCGTGACAGGGGATGCAGATCCCGTGGGCGGCCCGGCGCAGGCCCGGGGCCTCGGCGTGCCGGAACTCCTTCACGCGCTCGTTCTTCGCCATCATGTCCTTGCGATGGCACTCCTGGCAGGTCTTCGCCGACCCCGCCGCCTTCGGCTTCCCGGGCGGGTGGCACTCGCCGCAGGACGCGTTTCCGCCGGCCCGCTTGACGTGGAGCTCGTGGTCGAAGATCCGGGTCGGCAGGTACATGTCCGCGTGGCACTCGGCGCAGGGCGTGCCCCTGTCGCCCGGCTTGACCAGGTGGTGGCAGGTCGCGCAGCTCCGGTTCCTGTCTCCCAGGTCCTTCCCGATCCGCTCGATGTGAGCGGCGTGCGGGAACTGCACGGTGCCGGCCGGGAAGCCGACCCGGAGGACGTCGCCGCCCCGCGCCCGTTCCACCGGGGTTTCCGCCACCAGCGGATTCCAGGGGGAGAGGGCGAGCCCGATCCCCAGCGCCACGCCGAACAGCAGGGAGAAGATCCGCCGGGCACAGAAACCGGGATCCCCCAGCCAGATCAGGTGCTGCCGGTCGAACCGCGGCAGCTCGAAGAGCTGGTAGCGGCGCAGCCGCGCCAGCTCCTCGGACAGCTCCCGTTCGACCGGGAAGTGCTCCTGCACGAAGAGGTAGATGATCGCGAACCCGGCGGGCACCGCCAGGCCCATCGCGAATTCCGTCCAGGTCGGGAAGTAGGTCGTCTTCGTCGTCCAGATCTGGCCCAGCCCGGAGGCGTTGACCCGGTAGAGCACGACCCCGAGCACGCCCGAGAGTGCCCCGAGGAAGAGTCCCGTCGGAGAGCGACGGGTCCGCGGCACGAGGAACAGGACCATCGGGACGACGATCGACGCGACGATCTCGATCCAGAAGAGCCAGGTCTCCCGCGTGCCCTCGAGCATGTAGTGGAGCTTCCCCTCGCTCAGCAGGTCCCACCCGCGGAAGAGCGCGTAGAACCCGAGCGCCCCGGCGGCGAACCCGGCGAGACCGGAAAGCGTCTCCAGGCGCGGCTTCCGCTCGTAGAGCCAGCAGGTGACCAGGCAGGCGAAGATCACCATGCAGAGGCCGGCACCGATCGCCGAGACGAAGAAGAGCTCCGGGATCCGGTGCGTGTACCACAGCGGATGCAGCCGGAACGGCATGATGAGCTGGAGGCTGCCGAGGGACGACTGGTGCAGGGTCGAGATCGCGATGCCGAGGACGATCAACGGCAACTGCACCTTCAGGGACAGCTTGTAGAGCCCCTGGAACCTGGTTCGCTCGAGGACCACCGGCGCGAACTCGAGGATCAGCACGTTCAGGTAGAGCATCACGCACCAGGCGATCTCGAAGAGCGGCGAATGCGGGTTCCAGAAGAACACCGGGTGCCACACGTTCCAGGGCAGTCCCAGCTCGACGATCAGCCCGGTCACGGCCCCCGAGTAGCCGAGAAGGGCGAGCAGCACCGCGGGCCGCGCCACCGGCTCGTACTTCTCCCGGTGGAAGATGTGCACGATCGCCGCAACGACGAACCCGCCGGCGGCGAGCGCGACCGCGCTCATCACGTTGAAGCCGACCCAGAGTCCCCACGGCGTCGTATCGCTGAGCGCCGTCGTGGCCCCCAGGCCGCGCGCGAACCGGACGATCGTGGCGGCGAGGCCGAGCCCCACCACGAACCAGAGGATCCCCTTCGCGACCTGCACCCGGCTCGTCATCGCTCCTCGCCTCCGCCGTCGGTCGGGTCGTCCGGTTTCTTCCCTCCACCGGCTCCCGGCCGCGGTGGTTCCTCGGCGCGGCGGCCTTCCCCGCCATCCCGGCGCTCCTCCTCGCGCCGCATCCGCCGGTCGATCACCCACCACACGCCGGTCATCAGGGCACCGACGCCGAGGAACTCGTACGGGACCTTGCGCAGCGCGGCCCAGGTGAGTCCCGGAAGCGCCTCGTGTCCGAGCGTGCGCGGGTCCCGCCACGCGAGGAATCCCAGGTCCACGTGAGAGATGTAGAGCACCCGGGAACCGCCGAACTCGTGCTCGCCCCACACGTGGTCGATGTACTTCCCGGGCTCGGCGGCGATCCGCCGGTGGGCCTCGGCGAGCAGTTCCTCGCGACTGCCGAAGATCGTCGCCTTCTCCGGACACGCGGTGACGCACGCGGGCGCCTCGATCTCGCCGGCCATGACCTTCTCGAAGCACATCGTGCACTTCCGCACGGCCGGATTGGGACTGCGCCACTCGTAGCGGGGAATCCCGTACGGGCAGGCCATCATGCAGTACCGGCAGCCGATGCAGAGCCACTTGTCGTAGACGACCGGCCCCTCGGGCGTCTTCTTCAGCGCTCCGACCGGGCAGACCGACACGCACGCCGGGTCGAGACAGTGGCGGCAGTGCTTGCGGACGTTCGCCCCTTCCGGCAACCGGATGATCGTCGTCCACCGGGTATCGGTCAGGCCATCGCGGGAGGGTTCGATCCGCGGGGGCGGGTCTTCGGCGGGGAGGTCGTGCACCCGCTTGCAGGCCGCGACGCACTCCTCGCAGCCGATGCACTTCGTGACGTCGGTGAGGATGCAGGGATCCTGGATCATACGCCCTGGCCCTCCTTGCCGAGGGTCTGCCGCACCCGGTGCCCGAAGCCCGGCGGGAAGCGCCAGCCGAGTTCGCTGGACGCCTGGCTGGACCAGAAGAGCACCACGTGCACCAGCTTGCTGAAGGGAACGACCACGAGGAGCAGCTCCGCCGTCAGCAGGTGGAGCAGGTAGCTGACCCGGGCGTCCCACGGGCTCCACGCCGGGTGGCTCGTCATGAAACCGCTGACGAACGGGAGCAGGCAGAGCACGGGCAGCACCCAGTCGGAGACGCCGCTCATGCGTCGCGACCCGCGGTTCGCGTAGCGGCCGACGAGCAGCCCGACCAGCGCGAAGATCGCGATCACGGTCAGCACGTCCGCCACGCGCGGCGGCAGGGTCCACCAGCCGATCCCCAGCTCCTTCTCCCAGATCGCCACGTGGCCCGCGAGGAAGATCGGCACCAGCACGATCGCCACGTGGAAGAGGAACGAGATGAAGTTGTAGACTGCCCTCTCCTCGCTCTTCAGGTAGCGCCACGGCAGGAGCCAGGACAGGTTCCGGGCGATCACCAGCTTCCAGGGCACGAACCGGTCCCCGGCCCGGTGCCAGGCCCAGCCGATCTCCCAGGCCTGGAGGGCGAAGGCTCGCAGCAGGCCGGCGAACATCACCAGCAGGGAAAGCTTGAGCAGGGGGCCCCGGGCCAGCTCGATCATCGTGTCCAGCATCGCGTCCCTCCCCTACTCGATGACGATCGCGCGGTAGATCAGGTCGTGGAGCCCGACGACTTCCATGTCGAGCCCGTGGTCCTCGATCACCTCGCGGAGCTGTTTCTTGCAGTTCGCGCACGGGGCGACGACGTACTTCGCCCCCGTGGCGGCGAGCTGCTCGGCCTTCTTGACGCCGCTGACCCCCGTCCGGTACGACCGGATCTCGTCGATCGACACCGTGCCGCCCCCGCCGCCGCAGCAGAGGTTGTGAGCGCCGTGCGGGGTCATCTCGACGAAGTTCGGGCAGAAGCTCCGCAGGATCTCCCGGGGCTGCTCGACGATCCACCCGGTCCGGGCGATGTTGCAGGGGTCGTGGTAGGTCACCTTCTCGGTGATGACGTCGTCGCGCAGGCGGAAACGCCCTTCCTTCCAGCGCTGGTACGTGTACTCGAGAATGTGAACGACGGGGGGTGCCTCCTGGCCGGCGAAGGTGGGCATGAAGACCTTCGCCGAGCGGGACGCGTGGCCGCACTCGCCGATCAGGACGTTCTTCGCCCGCAGGCGGCGAGCCTCCTTCATCTCCTCGAGGAGGATCCGCTCCAGTAGCCAGTCGTTGAAGAACAGGCCGTAGTTGATCCCGTCGAAGTAGTTCGTCCCGATCGTCCAGCGGTCACCGTCTCCGCAGACGTGGATCACGGTGGCGATCCCCATCAGGGTTTCCGCCTCCATCAGGTAGTCGGAGACGGCGGGGAAGAAGACGTAGTCCCGGTCCTCCTGGTCGACCGGGAACGTGACGTCGATCCCCTTGTCCTCCTTGATCTCCTCGACGAGAAACTCGATCGAGTCCTGGATCGCCGGAAACGGGATCGCCGACGTGTTGCGGGTCTTTCCCTCGAGCTGCTCCC
>JAMOQA010000043.1 GCA_027064265.1 Acidobacteriota bacterium | reverse complement strand
CAGTCGAGCAAGAACATCACCGCCGGCGAGGGCGGGATCGTCCTCACCAACGACGACGAGGTCTGGCAGCGGGCCTGGTCCTACCACAACTGCGGCCGCACCCTCGGGGGCGAGTGGTACGTCCACGACCATCCCGGTCTCAACTACCGGCTGACCGAGTTCCAGGCGGGGATGCTCCTCGCCCAGCTCGACCGGCTCCCCGAACAGCAGGAGGCCCGGCGCCGGGCGATGGCCGCCCTCGACGAGGGGCTCGCCGGCATCGAGGGGATCCTGGCGCCGGAGAAGGACGACCGCGTGACCGGGCACGGGGCCCACATCTACATGGTGCGCCTCGATCCCGAGGTGATCCCGACCGACAAGATGACCTTCGTCAAGGCGCTCCAGGAGGAGGGGATCCCCGCCCACCCGGGCTACACCACCCCGCTCTACCAGCAGTCGTTCTGGGACTGGTTCGCCGCGCGTCCCACGGGCGGCGGGAAGACCTGGGGCGAGGTGTTCCCGAAGCCGTACCGGGACTACCGGCTGCCGGTCTGCGAGGAGCTGTGCCGGACGACGATCTGGATCAAGCAGAACGTCCTGCTCGCCGGGCCGGAGGCGATGGCCGACGTGGTCGCCGCCTTCGACAAGGTCACCCGGGCGGCGCGGGACGGGGAGCTCTGACGGCGGGCCGATGAGCGAGCGACTCCCGGGGATCGAGCCGGCGCGCCCGCCGGAACCGCGGAAGAGCGCCCTCGCGATGGTGGTGCGCCGCGGTCCCGCGGGGCGCTGGGAGGTCCTGCTCGGCCTCCGGAGCCGCCGGTCCGGCTTCTTCCCCTCGAACTGGGCGTTTCCCGGGGGGCGCCTCGAGGAGGAGGACGGGGAGGGGGAGGCCGGCTACGCCCGCTGCGCCAGCCGGGAGCTCGCCGAGGAGACGGGGATCGAGATCCCGCCGGAGCGGCTCCGGCCGGTCGGCTTCAAGCTGACGCCCCCCTTCCACCCGCGCCGGTACGACACGCTGTTCTTCCTCGCCGAGATGCCGGGGGACCAGCGCCTCCCGGAGGCGCCCCCGATCCCCGAGGAGACCGAGGCGCTGCGGTTCTTCGACCCGCGGGAGATCCTCGCCGAGTGGCGGGCCGGGAAGGCCCAGCTCCCGCCCCCGCTTCCCCCGCTCCTGCGGGCGATGGAGGCCCCCCGGGCGGAGACCTTCGATGGCCTGCTCGCCGCCCTCCGGGAGGCCAACGAGTTCGCCGAGCGGGTCCACCGGATCGAGTTCGTTCCCGGCGCCTGGCTGCTGCCGGTGCGCTCCGAGACCCTGCCCCCCGCCACCCACACGAACTGCTGGCTCGCCGGCGGGAGGCGGTTCGTCGTCGTCGATCCGGGCAGTCCCGACGAGGACGAGAACCGGCGGCTGCTCGAGGTGATCGAGCGGCGCCGGCGGGAGGAGGGGGACGAGCCGGTCGCCGTCGTCCTCACCCACCATCACCGGGACCACGTGGACGGGGCCCTCGCGATCGCCCGTGCCCTCGACGTGCCGGTGCGGGCCCACCCGGCGACGGTGCCCCTGCTCCCGTTCCGGGACGACCCGCGGGTGCGGGGCGACCTGCGCGACGGGATCACCCTCGACCTCGGCGGCGTCAGCCTCGAGGTGATCGAGACCCCGGGCCACGCCCCCGGGCACGTCGCCCTCCGCTGCCCGGAGCGCCGGTACACCCTCGCCGGCGACCTGGTCTCCGGGTTCGGCTCGGTCTACGTGAGCCCGCGCCGGGGGGACATGGGGGCGTACATGGAGTCGCTGCGCCTCCTCGCCGCCCGGGATCCCGGCCTCCTCCACCCGGGTCACGGGCCGCCGCTCCCTCCCCGGGCGCTGGCAGCCGCCCTCGCCCACCGGGAGGAGCGGGAAGCGAAGGTCCTCGCCGCCCTCGCCGCCGGGCCGCGCACCCTCGGCGAGATCGCGAAGGCCGCCTGGGACGACCGGCCCGATGCCCCGGAGCGCCTCCGCCGGGACCAGGCCCTCGCCCACCTGCTGCACCTCGAGCGCATCGGCCGCGTGGTCCGGACCGGCGCCCCGGACGACCCCGAGGGCCCCTGGAGGCTGGCCGAGGCCGTGTAGAATCCGGGACCATGAACAGGTACCGGAAAGCGTCCCCGATCCGTTTCCTCGTCCTGCTCGTTCTCCTCGCGGCCCCGCTGGCGGTGCTCCCACCGGCGCTGGCCGCCCCTCCCGGGAACTCGCCGTCCCTCGAGGTCGGGCCCGGACCCGCGAAGATCTCGGCCGTCGAGGCCGCGATCGGGCCGGACACGGTGCCCGGCGCCCGGGACGGCGTGATCCTCCGGGAGGAGACCTCCTGGGACGACAGCCGCACCGTCGGCACGGTCGTCCGGCGCCACGTGCGGGCGAAGGTGCTCTCCGCCCGGGGGCGCGAGCTCGCGACCATCGAGATTCCCTGGTTCAAGGGGGTCACCCACGTGCGGGAGTTCTGGGGCAGGACGATCCTGCCCGATGGCCGGGTCCTCGAGGCGCACCGGGAAGACCTCGTTCCCCAGGAGAGCTCCTCGTGGTCGATCTGGTCGGCGGGGTCCCTCAAGGGGATGCTTCCCGGCGTGGTTCCGGGCGCGATCGTCGACTACGGCTACGAGGTGCTGTACGACGGCCACTTCGACCCGAGCTACGTGGAGCTGACCCGTCGCTGGCCGGTGCGGGAACTCGTCTTCGACTGGATCCCGAATCCCGGGCGGCGGGCCTCGTGGTTGGGGTACTACCGCCGGGACCTGGACGTGAAGATCGTGCGCCTCCAGCGGGGCGTGAGGGTGATGGCGTACGACCTGCCGAAGCGGGAGCCCCTCGCCTGGGCGCCGCCGTTCCCGATGGGCCGGGACCAGGTGTTCCTCCACTACCTGGACATCTCGGCGAAGGACCCGCGGGAGTTCTGGAACCTCTACGCGAAGCGGGTGGCGACCGTGGCGCACGTCTTCGCCACGACCCGGCGCCGGGTCGTCCAGGAGAAGGCCCGGGAGATCCTCGCGGCCCGGGGCGTCGGCCGGAAGGCGCCCCCCGAGGAGCGCCTCCGGGCGCTGTACGAGTGGGTGGTCCACGACTTCGAGAACACCTCCCTCGCGGACCTCGAGGCGCGCAACCGGCCGGTCTACGAGGCGCCGAAGAAGAACGAGCGGTGGTACGCGGCCAGCGTGCTGGAGCGGGGCCGCGGGAACGCCACCGATGTCGACTACCTCTTCTACGCCCTCGCCCGGGCCGCCGGGCTCGAGGTCGACCTGGCCCTCGTGCCGGACCGGCGGCGCCGGACGTGGGAGCGGCAGCTCCTCGACACGAGGCAGTTCGACGGGGTCCTCGTGGCGGCCTACCTGCCCGACCAGGGCCGGCCGCTCTTCCTCGACCCGGGGAGCGGGATGCCCTGGGGGAGGATCCCCTGGTACCACACCGGGGTCCCCGCGCTGATCGCCACGCGGAAGGGAAGCCGCCAGGTCGAGATCCCGTTCTCTCCCGCCGAGGAGAACACGGTCACGGTCACGGCCCGTCTCTACTTCGAGGACGAGGGGGAGACCAAGGTCGTCGACTACGACATCCGGTTCACCGGCGCGGCGGCGGAAGAGGTCCGGGGCCTGGTGCAGGGCAAGTCGGGCGAGAAACGGCGGAAGCGGGAAGAGGAGGCGTGCTCCCAGGGGTACGCCGTCGAGCTGGACGAGGCGCGGCTCGAGCTGCCGGAGGACCTGGCCGAGCCCGCCGTCGCCCGGTGCACCTGGTCCGACATGGTCGACCTGGACCCGGACGTGGGCCAGGTGACGATGGGGGTCGGCGGGCCCTGGTTCCCGGCGGTGCCGCTGATCGAGGAGGGTCGGAGGGAATGGCCGGTCGTCCTCAACTACCGCTACGTCGTGCGGACCGACCTGGTCGTGGAGCCGCCGCCGGGCATGGAGCCGGGCACCCTGCCCCGGGGGGTCGACATCCCCAGCTCGTGGGGCCGCTACACCCTCGTCATCGAGAAGAAGGACGACGGCATTCACGTGACCAGGACCTTCCGGCTCGACCACGCGGTGGTGCGCCCGGAACACCTCGGGGTCTTCCGCCGCTGGATCCAGGCGGTCCGGCAGAAGGACCGGCAGGGCCTGGCGTTCGTCCGGAAGCGGGGGGAGGGAACGCGATGAGGATCCGGAAGGCGGCGGCGCTCGCGGCGTTCGTCCTCGTCCTGCTCGCGTCGCCGGCGGCCCGCGCCGCGCGGCTGCCGGACTGGGCGCGCCCGGTGGTCGAGGCCGCGCCGCCGCTGCCGGAAGAACCGATCCCGGACGCGGACCGGGTGCTCCTGGAGGAGATCGCCCTGGAGGTCCGGCCGGACGGCACCGTGCGCGAGACGCGCCGCCTCGTCGGGCAGGTTCTCGGGATCGGCGACGTCGACGCGCGGGTCGTCGGTGTCGGGCACCGTGCCGGCGTGACCCTGCGCCGGGCCCTCGCCTGGCACCTCCCGCCGGGGGAGACCTCCGCCATCCGGTTCGACCGGGGAGACGCCGTCG
>JAMOQA010000042.1 GCA_027064265.1 Acidobacteriota bacterium | reverse complement strand
CACATGTGGCGGGTCGTCCACCAGTACATGGACACGATGAACGGGCCCGCCGACTTCCTCGAGGTGCCGGTCAGTCCCGTGACGGGCACCAGGTTCGACCACGCCGCCTCGACGAAGATGGTCCACATCTGCGAGTTCACCGCCGACCTGCTCCGGCACGGGAAGCTGAAGCTCGATCCCTCCCGGAACGACCACCGGGTGGTGACCTTCCACGACTCGTGCAACCCGGCCCGGGCGATGGGTCTCCTCGAGGAGCCCCGCTACATCCTCCGGCACGTGGTCAACAACTTCCACGAGATGCCGGCGGAGACGATCCGGGAGAAGACGTTCTGCTGCGGCGGCGGCGCCGGCCTCGGCAACGACGAGAACATGGAGATGCGGATGCGGGGCGGCTTCCCGCGGGCCAACGCCGTGCGCCACGTGCACGAGAAGCACGGCGTCAACCTGCTGACCTGCATCTGCGCCATCGACCGGGCGACCCTGCCTCCGCTGATGGAGTACTGGGTCCCGGAGGTGCAGGTCTCCGGCCTGCACGAGCTGGTCGGCAACGCCCTGGTGATGGACGGGGAGAAGCCGCGGGAGACGGACCTGCGGGGCGATCCGCTGGTGCGCCCCATCGGCGAACCCGCGGAGACCGCCGCGGCGGAAGGGGAGGCCTGAGCCGATGTACGACGCCGGGAAGATCCTCGCGGGGCTGGCCATCTTCGTCGTCCTGGTCGCGACTCCCTTCTGGTGGAACGCCGCCCGGGGGGCGGACACCGCGCCGCCCCGGATCGAGAAGCCGCCCGCCGGTACCTCCTGCGTGCTGCCGCCGGACCAGATGCGCCACGAGCACATGCGCCTGCTGATCGAGTGGCGGGAGGAGGTCGTTCGCCAGGACCTGCGCACGACCCGGGACGCGGCGGGCCGGCCGCTCCGGAAGAGCCTCTCCGAGTCGTGCCTGGCCTGCCACGGCGGGCGAGAGAAGAGCTGCGACCGTTGCCACGACTGGCTCGACGTGCGGGTCTACTGCTGGGACTGCCATTCCGACATGGGTGCCCGCCGGGCCGCGGTGGCGGGAGGGAGGTGACGATGGCGATCGACAGGCGGTCCTTCCTGGCGGCGGGGGGGCTCGCGGGGCTCGCCCTGGCGATCCGGCGGGCGGTGGCCGAGGGCCGGCTGACCGCCGAGCCGTGGGCGCCGCCCGAGGGGCAGGCGCTCACCGGGACCCGCTGGGGAATGGCGATCGACCTCGAGGCATGCGCGGCGCACCCGGGCTGCACGGCCTGCATCGAGGCTTGCCACCGGGTCCACAACGTGCCCCGGTTCGACGACCCGAAGCGGGAGATCAAGTGGACCTGGAAGGAAACGTTCGAGCATGCGTTCCCCGCGCAGGAGAACCCGTGGGCGGGGGAGGAACGGGCCGAGCTCCCGGTGCTGGTCATGTGCAACCACTGCGAGAACCCGCCCTGCACCCGGGTCTGCCCGACGCGGGCGACCTGGAAGCGGGAGGACGGCGTCGTGATGATGGACTGGCACCGGTGCATCGGGTGCCGGTACTGCGTCGCCGCCTGCCCCTACGGGTCCCGCAGCTTCAACTGGGTCGACCCGCGGCCCGCGATCCCGGAGATCGACCCCTCCTTCCCGACCCGCACGAAGGGAGTCGTCGAGAAGTGCAACCTCTGCGAGGAGCGGCTCGCCGAGGGGAAGCTGCCCGCCTGCGTGACGGCGTGCCCGTACGGGGCGCTGACGTTCGGTGACCTGGGCGACCCGGAGTCCCGGATCCGCCGGCTGCTCGCGGAGCGGCCGTCCCTGCGGCGGAAGAGCTTCCTCGGGACCGGGCCCCAGGTCTTCTACCTGGTGTGACGGGGGACGACGATGATCGAGAGAGCGCTCCGCGGCGGCAGTCGGTACTGGACGCTGGTCGGCGCCCTGGCGGTGCTCGCGGCCCTCGGCGGGTTCGCGTACCTGCACCAGCTGCGGGTCGGCCTGGGCGTCACCGGGATGAGCCGGGACGTGACCTGGGGCCTCTACATCGCCCAGTTCACGTTCCTCGTCGGCGTCGCCGCCTCCGCCGTGATGGTCGTGCTGCCGTACTACCTGCACGGGTTCAAGCCGTTCGGACGGGTGGCGGTGCTCGGCGAGTGTCTCGCGGTCGGCGCGGTGACGATGTGCCTGCTGTTCATCCTCGCCGACCTCGGGCAGCCGTACCGGGCCCTGAACATGATCCTCCACCCCTCGCCGCGTTCCATCCTCTTCTGGGACATGATCGTCCTGAACGGTTACCTGCTGATCAACGCGGTAGCGGCGCGGATGGGCCTGCGGGCGGAGGAGAGCGGAGAACCCGCGCCGAAGTGGGTGCACTGGCTGGTGCTGCTCTCGATCCCGTGGGCGTTCAGCATCCACACGGTGACGGCCTTCATCTACCAGGGGCTCGCCGCCCGGCCGTTCTGGCTCTCCGCGGTGATGGCACCCCGCTTCCTCGCCTCGGCGTTCTGCTCGGGCCCGGCCCTGCTGCTGCTGATCTGCCTGCTGGTCGGACGGATCAGCCGTTTCCGGATCGCCGACGAGGCGGTCGACCGGCTCTCGATCATCATCACCTACGCGCTGCTCGCGAACCTCTTCCTCCTCGGAATGGAGCTGTTCACCGCGCTGTACGGGGCGATCCCGGAGCACACGGTTCACTTTCGGTACCTGTTCCTCGGGCTCGACGGGCACCACGAACTGGTGCCGTTCATGTGGGCCTCGGTCCTGCTCTGCGTCGTCGCCGCCGTCGTCCTGCTGCGCCCGGCGTGGCGCCGTGACCGGCGGGTCCTCGCCTGGGCGGCCGGGATGATCTTCCTCGGGACCTGGCTGGAGAAGGGGTGGGCGATGGTCGTCGCCGGGTTCGTGCCCTCCCCGACCGGGGCGATCACGACCTACGCGCCGACCGGGACCGAGCTGCTGATCGCCCTCGGCATCTACTCCGCGGGGGCGCTGATCGTCACCATGCTCTACCGGGCCGTCCTGGTCACCCGGGGCGACCTGCCGGCGCGGGAGATCCCATGATCGAACGGCGGGAAGGCCGCAGCGTCGTCATCGTCGGCGCCTCCGCCGCGGGGCTGCGGTGTGCCTGTCGCCTTGCCCGCCTGGACCCGTCCGCGCGGGTCCGCGTCATCGAGCGGACCCCGGTCTTCTCGTACGCCGCGTGCGGACTGCCCTACGCCCTTTCCGGTGACGTCCCCGAGGTGGACGAGCTGCGGCGGACGACCTGGGGCAGCCTGCGGGACGAGGCCTTCTTCGCCGACTGGAAGGGCGTCGAGGTGATCACCGGCACCCGGGCCCTGGAGATCGACCCGGAGCGCAGGCTCCTGCACGTCGAGGGTCCGCAGGGACGGGAGAAGCTCGCCTGGGACGCGCTGGTCCTGGCGACGGGCGCCCGCCCGAAGCGGCTCCCGGGACAGCCGGAGCACCCGCGGGTCCTGACCTTCCACCGCTGGGAGGACATGGAGCGGCTCCATCGCGGTCTCGCGCGGGGAGAGATCGGTCGCGTCGGCATCCTCGGGGCGGGCCTCGTCGGGTGTGAGCTGGCCGAGGCGTTCCTCGCGCTGTGGGGCGCCGAGGTGACCCTGGTCGAGACGGCGCCCCACCCGCTTCCCGCCCTGCTCGACGTGGAGGCCGGCGCTCTCGTCGCGACCGAGCTCCGCCGGCAGGGGGTGCGCCTCCTCCTGGCGACCCGGATCGACGAGATCGAGGCCCGGGACGACGGCGTTGTCCTGCGGGTTGGCGCCCGCGACATCGAGGTCGACGTGGTCGTCGTCGCCGTGGGCGTCGAGCCGGAGGTCGAGCTCGCCCGCACGGCCGGCATCGCGCTCGGGCCGACCGGCGCGATCGCGGTGGACCACGAGCTGGCGACGTCCGTTCCCGGGATCTGGGCGGCAGGCGATTGCGTCGAGGTCCGCCACGCCGTCACCGGCGAACCATGCTGGATCCCCCTCGGCTCCCTCGCCAACCGGCAGGGCCGGGTGCTCGGTACCCTCCTCGCCGGGCGGCCGGACCGGTTCCCCGCCGTGGCCGGCGCGGCGGCGGTCAAGGTATTCGACCTCCGGGTCGGGGCGGTGGGTCTCACCCGGGAGGTCGCCCGGGCGCACGGGTTCGAGGTGCGCAGCGCCTGGATGACCGCCTACGACCGGGCCCACTACTGGCCCGAGGCCGAGGACCTCCACCTGCAGCTCACCTGGGAGCCGGGCACCCGGCGGATCCTCGGGGTCCAGGCGGTGGGCAGGGGGGACGCGATCAAGCGGATCGACGTGGCGACCCAACACCTGGTCCGCGGCGGCACCCTCGAGGACCTCGCCGCCCTCGAGCATGCCTACGCGCCCCCCTTCGCGCCGGCCCTCGACCCCCTCGCCGTCGTCGCCCACGTCGCCCAGAACGTGGAGGACGGGATCGCGATCGCGAGCCCCCTCATCGAGACCGGGGGACGCCACGTGATCGACGTGCGCCTCGAGGAGGAGCGCCGGGTGCATCCCTGCACGGCGGGCGACGCC
>JAMOQA010000041.1 GCA_027064265.1 Acidobacteriota bacterium | reverse complement strand
GGGAGCCAGGAGTCGGGGCGCCGCCGGTCAGGCCAACCGTGAACCGGTTGCGCAGCTCAGAACTTGTACTGCCACTGGACCACCCAGCCGCTGTCCTGGTAACCCCACTTGCCGGTCCAGGCGCCGTCGTCGTCCCCGGACGTCAGGATGTAGTCCACCTGGATCCGGTGGTTCTGCAGCGTCCGGTGGTCCGGCTTCAGCGGCGAGAGGTAGAAGTTGATCCCGATGTAGGTGTTCCCCAGGTCGGTGTCCGGGATCGCCGGATCGTCGTCCCGGGTGACCGAGGCGGCGTAGTGCCGGACGACCCCCTCGACCTGCGGCGTGAACATCCAGGCGGCGGTCACGGTGATGCACTCCTGGTCGAACCCGTCGACGCCGAGGATGTTCTGGCCCTTGATGTACTCGGCGTTCAGGTGGAGCCGCCCGTCGACGAGGAACGAGTTGACACCGACGTCGAACACCTTGTAGTCCTCGGTGTCCGGGCCGCCCGCCTGTTCCGAGACGCCGTAGGACATCTCGAAGTGGAGCGGCCGCCCGTGGTCGTAGTGGATCCGCGCGGCGTACGCGAGGGCGTCGCCGATCACGTCCTTGTCCCACTTGACCGCCGCGGAGCGGCCGGCCGGGTTGAACACGCCGATGTCGTACCCGAAACCGTAGCCCCACCGCTCGTGGCCCATCTCGAGGCCGTTGACCTTCAGCTTGGAGTCGGCGGGCTGGCCGATCAGGCGGCCGGACAGCATCAGGCCGAAGTCACGCTCGAGGACGAGGCCCTTGTCCAGCTTGTTCCGCTCGACGATGTCCATGTTCCATCCGGGGATCGTGAACTTCATCCCGACCGGGGTCTTGATCATCCCCAGGCGGATGAACGCCGCGTTGCTGAACCTGTAGGCGACGAAGGCGTCCTTGATCATCTTCGGCAGGCCCGCCTCGTCTTTCGTATGGGACTGGTTGAAGTCGAGGAACAGCTTCCCGGAGATGTTCCCGTGGAAGTAGTTGAACCCGACCCGGACCCGCTGGGCCTGGAAGAAGAGGCCGCCCTCGTCGGACTGCCCGTCCCCGCTCCGGGCCTCGAACTGCGAGAAGCCGTAGATCTTCAGGGTGAACTGCTTTTCTCCCACCTTCTGCTTCAATGTCACCGCGGCATGCGCGGACCCCGCCCAGGAGACCAGCGCGAGGACCATCACCGCGAGGACGGCGAACGAAAGGCACCTTCCGGATCTCATCGGTTTCCTCCTCGGGGACCACGCGGGTCCGTTCCACGTCACACACGCCCCTCGGGGGGGCTCGCCCGGGTGAGGAGCAAGTGCGGTGCCACGCGTTACTCGTTCCGGACGACGGGCAACATCCTTTAGAAACAAGCTGTTGCAGGCGCTCCCGCCGGGTGCCGGCGGCGGTGGCGGACCGGCGTCACGTCTGCCGGACATCCCGGCCGGGAAAGGGCGCCGGGAGTAACGCTCGCGGAACGTTCTCCCGTGGGAGAATCCGGTGAGTCCTCCCGGAGGTGCCATGGAACCGCTCTCGATCGTCGTCCCGGTGCTCGAGGAGGCGGGCGGAATCGTTCCCCTCCTCGAGCGCCTGGCGCCGTTCCGGTCCCGGGGCGTCGAGGTGCTCGTCGCCGACGGGGGATCCGTGGACGGCACCCCGGAACTGGCCGCGCCCCTGGCCGACCGCGTCGTCCGGGCCCGGCCGGGCCGGGCCCGCCAGATGAACGCGGGCGCACGGGCCGCCCGGGGCGGCGTCCTGCTCTTCCTCCATGCCGACACCGTCCTGCCCGCCGAGGCCGATCGTCTCGTGCTGGATGGCCTCGCCGCGACCGGCCGCGCCTGGGGCCGTTTCGACGTCCGCCTCTCGGGGACGGCTCCCGCGCTCCGGATGGTCGAGACCCTGATGAACCTGCGCTCCCGCTGGACCGGGATCGCGACCGGCGACCAGGCGATCTTCGTCCGCCGGGACGTCTTCGAGCAGGTGGGCGGGTACCCCGACATGCCGCTGATGGAGGACGTCGCCCTCTCGGCGGCGCTGCGGCGCGTCTCGCCACCGCTCTGCCTGCGCGAACGGGTGGTCACGTCCTCGCGGCGGTGGGAAACCCGGGGGATCGCCCGGACGATCGTCGAGATGTGGCGGCTCCGGGCCGCGTTCGCCCTCGGCGCTTCTCCCTGGCGGCTGGCGCGGGCATACTACCCGCACCTCTTCGACCGCCTCGCCGCGGAACGGGTGCTGGTCTTCGCGAAGGAACCGGTCCCCGGCCGGGTCAAGACGCGGCTGGCTCCGCCGCTCTCCCCGGAGGAGGCCGCCGCCCTCCACGCCGGGCTCGTCCTCGACACCGTGGAACGGATGCTCCCGCCGTGGCCCGACGGGGCACCCCGGGTGGAGCTCCACGTCGCCGGGGACGTCGGGCATCCCCTGTTCGCGGCGATCGCGGAACGGGGCGTGGACCTCCTCCCGCAGCGGGGCGCCGATCTCGGCGAGCGGATGGCCGCGGCCCTCGACCGGGCCCTCGGCAAAGTGGAACGGGCGGTGCTCGTCGGCACCGACTGTCCCGCGCTCTCGGCGGACCACGTGGCCCGGGCCCTCGCGAGGCTGGCCGGCGGGGCGGACGTCGTCCTCGTGCCGGCCACCGACGGGGGTTACGTCCTGGTCGGGGCCCGGCGGGAGGCGCGGGACCCGCTCCCCGGCATCTTCGCGGGCGTTCCGTGGGGGACGGACCGGGTCCTCGAGGCGACGCGGGAGCGGTGCGACGCTCGCGGTCTCGCCCTCGCGGAACTCGAACCGCTCCCCGACCTGGACCGCCCGGAGGACCTGGCCGCCCTCGAGGAGGAACGCCGCGCGGCCCTGCTCGCCCGCGGCCGCCCGTTCGTGCGGGACGCCTGAGTGTCGGTTTTCACTAGCATTGGACCCCC
>JAMOQA010000040.1 GCA_027064265.1 Acidobacteriota bacterium | reverse complement strand
CGCCCCTACGTTCGCTCGGAATGGGTTCGTTCCGTTCTTCCGCGAAACGTGAAGGCGTAGGGGTCGAGCGTGCTCGACCCGTGCGGCCCGGAGGGCCGCCATATTGGTCGCCCTGCGCGGCGCACGGGCGCAGCACGCTGCGCCCCTACGTTCGCTCGGAATGGGTTCGTTCCGTTCTTCCGCGAAACGTGAAGGCGTAGGGGTCGAGCGTGCTCGACCCGTGCGGCCCGGAGGGCCGCCATGTTGGTCGCCCTGCGGGCGACACGGGCGCAGCACGCTGCGCCCCTACGTTCGTGCCGCGCGAAGCGCGGCCACGGAGCGTCAGGAGAGGCGGTCGTGGATCTTCGTCACGTCCTTCGCCGCCAGCTCCTTCAGCTGCCAGAGCACCTGGGTGACGATCGGCTGGCCGGTCCCCTGGTCGATCAGCACCTGGCGGAGGATCGCCCGGGCCGTCTCCCGCACCGGCACCTTCCCGTAGCGCAGCTCGAGGCGATGGATGATCCGCGCGACCAGGGCGATCGCCTCCCCGGCCTCCCGGGCGGCCCCGGCGTCGGCGATCACGATCTTCCGGTCGCCGATCACCGTGTGCTCCTCCTCGCGGAGGCTCGTCTCGCCCATGCCCCGGACGACCTGCTCCAGGTACGGGAAGGCCATCTCCCGGTCGGGCCAGATGTCCGCCACCTTCCGGTACGCCGTCTCCGCCGTCGTCGCGAGCAGCTCCCGGGCCTCGTCCATCGTCCTCGCCTGGAAGTCCAGGGTCGCCACCTCGTCCAGGGCGAGCACCTCCATCAGCCGGTCCACCGGGTTCCCCGCCGGGGCCGGCGCCGCCAGGGCGCCGCCCACCGCGAGGAACGCCATCGCAACCACCGCGACCACCGCTGTCGTCCGCATCGTCCACCTCCGGCTCACGCCTCGATCCCGTAGTTCTTCATCTTCTCCCAGAGGGTCTTGCGGGAGATCCCGAGCAGCTCGGCCGCCTCGGCCCGCCGCCCCCGCGTCGCCCCGAGGGCGCAGCGTATCGCGTTGATCTCCGCGATCTCCACCGCCTTGTGCAGGGGAACCGGCTTGCCCGTCGCCCGGCACGGGCCGGCCAGCGACCTGCCCCCGAAGCCGGCGGGCAGGTCTTCGACCCGCACCCGGTCGCCGCGGCAGAACAGCACCGCCCGCTCGATCACGTTGCGCAGCTCACGGACGTTCCCCGGCCAGTCGTGCTGTTCCAGCACCTCGAGGACTTCGTCCTCGAACCCGTCGATCTTCTTGCCCCCCGCCGCGGCGAACTCCTCGAGGAACGCCCGGGCCAGGAGCGGGATGTCCTCCTTGCGCTCCCGGAGGGGCGGAAGATGGATCGTCACCGTGTTGATCCGGAAGAACAGGTCCTCCCGGAAGCGCCCCGCGGCGATCTCCTCCTCGAGGGGTCGGAGCGAGGCGGAGACGATCCGCACGTCGATGTCGATCGGCCGGTTGGAGCCGAGCCGCTCGATCTGCTTCTCCTGCAGCACCCGCAGGAGCTTCACCTGGATCGACTGGGGCAGCTCGCCGATCTCGTCGAGGAAGAGAGTGCCACCGGAGGCAGCCTCGAAGCGGCCGATCCGCCGCTGCAGCGCGCCG
>JAMOQA010000039.1 GCA_027064265.1 Acidobacteriota bacterium | reverse complement strand
GCACCGCGTGGACGAGGCTCATGCCCGGCTCCCGCTCCCCGGCCGCGGCATCTTCCGCGCCGGGTTCCCGAAGACGAGCTCGCCGGCGGGGACGTCCCGCAGGACGACGCTCCCCGGGCCCACCTGCGCCCCCTCCCCGATCGAGACGCCGGGGACGATCGTCGCGTTGGTCTGGATCTCCACCCCCTCGCCGATCGCCACGTTGCCGGTGACGTTGACGCCGGGCGCGATCGTCGAGTAGTCGCCGACCACGCAGTCGTGGCCGACCGTCGCGTTCAGGTTCACCGTCACGTGGCGGCCGATGCGGGTGTCGTAGGCGACGACGACGCCGGCGCCGACGATCGCCCCCTCGCCGACCAGCGTCCCCGCCCCGACGATCGCGGAAGGATGCACCGCCGTCACCCAGGGAATGCCGGCGGCCTCGATCCGGGCGGCGAGGGCCCGCTTCGCGGCCGCCGAGGCGATCGCCAGGATCGCCCCGGTCTCGCCCCCGTCGGCCATCTCGAGCAGCCGGTCGATCGGCCCCAGCACGGGCAGTCCCCCGACCTCCGCGCCGGCCCGGGCGGGATCGTCGTCGACGAAGCCGACCGGTTCCGGGCACGGGAGTCCCGCGGCGAGGCGCGCCCGCAGGATCTCGAGGGTCCCGCGGCCGTGTCCGCCGGCGCCGACCAGGACCACCCGCCGCACGCTCACTTCCGGGCCTCCTCCCCGGCCGGGCGCGGGTCCGGCGTTTCCGCCTTCCGGGCCTCCTCCCCGGCGGCCCTCCTCGCCTCCAGCTCCTCCCGCTTCTTCTTCCAGTAGTCGGCGTCGGCGATCAGGTCCGACCCCTTCAGCACCGACGGGATCGTCAGGAGGATCACCTTGAGGTCCATCCACGGCGAGAGGTTGTCGATGTACTCGAGGTCGAGGCGGATCCGCTCCGGCCACGGGATCGAGTTCCGGCCGTTGACCTGGGCCCAGCCGGTGATCCCGGGACGCACCGAGAGCCGGCGGCGCTGCTCCGCGTCGTAGAGCTCCACCTGGTAGCGGAGCCCGGGCCGCGGCCCGACGATGCTCATGTCACCCCGGATCACGTCGAAGACCTGGGCCAGCTCGTCCAGGCTGAGCTTGCGGATGATCTTCCCCACCCGGGTGATCCGGGAGTCGTTCTTCTCCACCAGGATCCCGGCGCCCTTCCTCTCCGCGCCGACCACCATCGAACGGAACTTGGTCAGGAGGAACGGGCGTCCCCCCTGGCCGATCCGTTCCTGGCGGTAGAGGATCGGCCCGCCGTCCTCGAGCTTGATCGCGAGGGCGATCAGGAGCATCACGGGCCCGGCGAGGAGCAGGACCAGGCCGGAGATCGCGAGGTCGAGGATGCGCTTGCCGACCCGGGCGTAGAACGTGTCCGGCGGCGGGGGCACCGGCCCGCCGACCCGTTCCGTCGTCGTCATCGTGCCCCTCCTCCCGTCTCCCCGGCATCCACCGCCCGCGCGAGGGAGAGCGGCGCGGTCGGGAAGACGACCATCCGCCCGCCGCCGGGATGGCGTCGCGCGAGGATCTCGACGACCCGCTCCCAGGTGCGGGCGTGGGGGTATCCCTTCCAGAACGACTTCCGCACGTCGTGCTCCGAGAGCGTCGGCGCGTAGACCACCAGCTCCCGGCCCGCCAGGTAGGGCCGCTCCACCGGGTCCCGGTAGAGCCGCATCCGCGGCCCGTGCAGGCTGTGCCAGCCCCGCCCGAAGGGACACGCGGCGGTGACGATCACCGTCCCCCCCTCCCGGGCCGGCGGCGGGTCCAGGGTGCGCCAGGCGTTGAAGGCGTTGCCCACCTGGAGCAGCTCCATGTCCTTCGGGTAGGCGTTCAGCACCACGGCGTCCGCCCCGGGCCGCACCGGGGTGTCGAACACCTGCCGGGCCAGCTCGACCGCCTTCCGGTGGGCCGCCACCGGGTGCCCGTAGACGTGCCCCAGCGGCTCCCGGCGCGGGCCCGGCACGATGTTGACCACCGCCTGCAGCCCGGCGGCGAGGGCGATCTCCTCCATCTCGGCCCGGGCCCGGTTCCCCTCGACGACGCCGAGCCCGGCGCCGGAGAGCCCGGTCACCGCCGGCCGGTGGTTCATCTCGAGGGTCTCGATCCCGGCGATGCCGGGCAGGACGATCTTCCCTCCCCCCCCGAACCCGGCGTAGGGGTGGGGCACGACCGACCCGACCGCCAGCCGCACCTCCGCCTCGTGGAAGAGGCGGTTCACGTGGATCGGGATCCCGCCCCGGGAGACCCCGAGGTCGACCAGGTCCTCGTAGGGGTGGTGGTTCCAGACGTCGCACTCGTCCATCACCCGCGGCCCGAGCTTGGCGAGCAGCTCGTCCCGGCGGAGCGGCAGGTGCCCCCCGAGGGCGACGATCACCCGGACGTTCCCCGGCGGGATGCCGCCCTCGGCGAGCCGGTCGAGCACCGCCTCGAGCACGGGGCCCGCCTTCGCCGGGCGGGTGATGTCCTCGACGGCGATCGCGGCGGTCTTCTTCCCGCGGGCGAGCTCCTCGATCGGCGGGGCCTCCACCGGGTTCGCCAGTGCCTCCTCGAGGGACGCGCCCCGGGGAGCCCCCCGGATCGCGGCCTCCTCGACGGTCCAGCCGGGGGGAAGCGGCAGCTCCAGGGTCTCCTCCAGCACCCAGGCCCCCCAGGGGAGCCGCATCGTCGCCCCCTCGCTCATCGCTCCTCCTCCCCGACGAGCCGGGGTCCGGCCGCGGGGGCGGGACCGCCGCCGGCGACGGCGAGCATCTCGTCGAGCAGCCGCAGGGCCAGGTCCCGCCGCTGGTACCGCTCGAGGATGTAGCGGCGCCCGGCCCGCCCCATCCGGGCGAGCTCCTCCGGGTCCTTCGCCGCCATCTCCCGGATCGCGGCGGCCAGGGCCGGCGGGTCTTCCGGGGGCACCACGACGCCGCACCCGGCCTCCCGGACCAGGTCGGCCATCTCTCCCTCGGCGCCGACGATCACCGGGCGGCCCGCGGCCAGGTAGTCGAAGATCTTGTTCGCCAGGACCATCCGCTGGAACGGGTGCTTCCAGGTGACGACGATCGAGGCGGACCCCCGGCGGATCCGCTGGAAGGCCTCCTTCTTCGGCAGGGCCCCGTGGAACGTGACGTGGGCGAGCCCCTCCGCCCGGGCCCGTTCCTCGAGGGCCGCCTTCTCGTCCCCGTCGCCGTAGAACGAGAACCGGATCCCGGCGTCGGGGCCGATCAGCTTCGCCGCGTCGAGCACCTGGCCGAGCCCGTTCCACTTTCCGTGGGCCCCGACGTAGACGACTTCGAACCCCTCGTCCGGCCCGGGAGCGGGCCCGTCGCCGGCCTCCAGCATCCAGTCGTCGACGCCGTTCGGGACGAAGAGGACCTTCTCCTCCGGGACCCCCTCCTCCCGCAGGCCGTCCCCGATCCCCCGGGTGACCGCGACCACGCGCGCGGCCCGGGAGTAGAACCTCCGCGCGGCGAACCGGGCGATGCGGGTGACGAGGGAACGCTCGCCCAGGACGCCGGCCACCACCGCCGACTGGGGCCAGAGGTCCCGCACCTCGAAGAAGAACGGGGCCCCGCGCAGGAGCGAGAGGAACCAGCCGGGGATCCCGACGGTCAGCGGCGTCGAGGAGGCGTAGACCAGGTCGGGCCGCCCGGCCCGCACCAGGCCGACCAGGGTGGCCGTCGCCGCGTACGAGAGGAAGTTCAGCAGGCGCTTCCTGAACGACCCGCGGATCCCGGCGTAGGACCAGGTCCGGAGCAGCCGGATCCCGTCCACCTGCTCGGCGACGACCAGGCGGCCCCGGTACCTCTCCGGCACCGCCAGGGTCTTGTGGTTGACCATCCCGGTGACGACCGTCACCCGGTGGCCGGCCTCCACCCAGGTGCGGGCGAACTGGTACGGGCGGGATCCCCCGGGCTCGTCCGGCAGGTTGAAGTACTGGACGAAGTAGAGGACGTGCATGCCGTCAGCCCTCCACCCGGACGAGGTCGACGCGCCCCGCCTCCACCTCGCCGCCGATCTCCATGCGCACCCGCTCGAGGAACCGCCGGAACGGCAGGTCTCCCCGGTCCGGGTCGTTCAGCGCGAGGAACGGCCGGCCGGCCTCCCCCGCCGCGCGGGTCGCCGGCAGCAGCACCTCCCGGGCGGCGGTCGCGTCGAGGGCGACGGGGTCCCGCGCCGCCAGGGTCACCCCCGGGCGCGCCGAGAGCTCCTCCCGGGTGCGCGAGCCCCAGCCGATCCACTCCGCCGTCACAACGTGGAGGTCGGGCATGCGCACCGTGCGCATCAGGTGACCGAGGGCGCCGCCGGTGTGCTCGAACTCGAGGACCTTCTCCTCCGGCAGCAGCCGGTGGACCAGCTTCCGCACCGCGCCGCCCCGGCGCTTCGCCCAGCGCCAGAGACCGTGCCCCGCCTTCATGCCGACGTAGTGGGTGTTGAAGTACCCCGGCGGCTCCGGCCCCTGGAACCCGCAGGTCATGTCGACCACGCCCATCAGGTTCTTGATCGACGCGGTGACCCCGGCGTAGCGGGA
>JAMOQA010000038.1 GCA_027064265.1 Acidobacteriota bacterium | reverse complement strand
CGACCATCGGCCGATCGTGTTGATCGACCTCGAGCGAGACGATCCCCGGCCAGTCTTCCCCGAACCCTGATGCCGGGCCGGGCCCGGGGCGGCCCCGCCCGGGCCCGGCTCACTCCCCGGGGGAGACGGCGAGGAACGTGGTGAGCTCCCGGGCCCGGTGGGCGAGACCCTCGACCGCGCCGCAGTCCGCCGAGACCCGGGAGAGGTCCGCGAGGGCCTCGGGCCGCCGGCCGAGGGCAGCGAGCAGCTCGGCCCGCTCGAGGCGGGCGAGGCAGGCGGTGACCGGCGGCACCCCTTCGAGGGGGACGCCCACGTCGGTCCCCTCCGGGGCACCGGCCGCGGCGAGGAACGCGTCGCAGGCCGCGAGCGCCCGTTCCCCCTCCCCCAGGAACGCCCGGCAGCGGAAGAGGCGCAGCCGGGCCTCCTGGCGCCAGGCCGGGTGGAGTTCCGCCCGGGCCGCGAGCCGCTCCCAGGCGGCCGCCGCCTCCGGCCACGCCCCCACCCGTTCCGCCGCCCGGGCCCCGTACCAGGCGGCGCGGGGATCGTTCCCGGCGGAAGCCAGCCCGGCGAGGACCAGGGGGCGGGCGGCGTCCCCCGGCACCCGGGCGGCGAGGAGGCCGAGCCCCCGCCGCAGCTCGGAAGGCAGCCCGGGGGGCGCGGGAGCCCGCGCCGCGGCCAGGACCGCCCCCCCGGCGACGGCCGCGGCGAGGAGCGCCGCGAGCGGCGGCCGACCGCCCCCGCGGACCGCGCGGTGCCACCCGGCCACCCCGAGGGGGAGCAGGAGCGCGAGCAGCGGCGCCCGCCCCGCCTCGCCGGGGGGCGCCCCGAGCACCGCCACGGCGAGGAGGGCGAGGCCGACCGTCACCGCCGGGTCCCCGCGCCGGAGCCCGAGGACGGCGCCCGCCGCGAGCAGCCCGAGGAGCAGGCCGGACGCCACGCGCACCGGCCCCGGCGGCGGCGCCTCCCCCGCCCCGGCGTCGTCCAGCGGGACGGGTCGAGCCAGCTGGGCCGCCGCCCGCAGGGCGTGCAGCGCCCTCTTCCCGGACGCGGCGAGCCACCCGCGGAGGAGCCGTCCCGCGAAGAAGCGCCGGTGGTCCGCCGCCCGGTCCCGCCCGAGGAGGCCCGGTACCGGGTCGAACCGCACCTCGAGGGCCTCCCGGGGCCACGTCCCAGGGGCGGGCCCGAGCCCCGGCTCCGAGGCGAGGAACGCCCCGAGCGCCCCCTCCCGGCAGACGACCACCGGGTCCCGGGCGCCGAAGACGTTACAGAGGGTGACGGGGAGGAGCACGAAGACCGCGGGCACCAGGACCAGAGCCGCCGCCCTCCGGGCCGAGAGTCCCTCCCAGGCCCCCCGCGCCGCCCGGCGCCCCGCCCAGGAGGCCCCGGCCACCGCGGCGAGGAACCACGAGATCCCGGCGGCCAGGACCAGGAATCCGCCGGCCGCGCCGGCGAGGGCGAGGAAGCCGTCGGGCAGCTCGCGGCGCCGCGCGGTGTCGAGGGCGAGGACGAGGGCGAGGGCGAGGAGCGCGGCCGCGGCGGCGGGGGTCAGCGATACCAGCGCGGCGGGGAACGGGGCGCCCGGCAGGGCCGCGAGGGCGAGGGCGGCGAGGAGCACCCCCCACTCGGCCCCCTCTCCGGCCCGGGCCCCCGCGAGCCCGGCGGCCGCGCGAAGGACCGCCGCCGCGAGGAGGACGGCGACGCCCCGGGCGAGGACGAGCCCCGCGTCGCCGCCGGGCAGGTGCAGGGGCGGGGCGAAGAGTAGCGGCGCCAGGGGCGGGACCGGGGGGACGCCCCCCGCGGGGAAGACGGAGGTGGCGGCCGCGCCGATCCAGGCGAGTTCCGCCGTCCCCGGGAGGGCGCGGAGGGCCGGAAGACCGGCGGCGAGGAGCGGAAGGGCCCACCGGGCCAGGCGCGCGGCGCGGGCCCGGGGAGCCCCGGCGCTCACTCCTGGTCCCTCACCAGGGTCCGGTCCCCGAGGACCAGCTCGCGGGGCGCCGCCGGGTCGAGGGCCCAGCGGATCCGGGCGATCCCCTCGGCGATCTCGTCCGCGCCGCCGCAGAAGCTGATCCGGAGGTGGCCGTCCATGCCGAAGTCGACCCCCGGCACCGTGACCACCCGGACCCTGTCGAGGAGGAACCCGGCCAGCCGGGTCGAGTCCTCGTCGTACTTCCGGAAGTCGGCGAAGCAGTAGAAGGTGCCGTCCGGCGGCGTCACCCGGACCCCGTCGATGGTCGCGAGGGCGTCGAGGAGGACCCGGCGGTTCTCCTCGAGGGTCTCCCGGAGCTCGGTGACCACCCGCTGGTCCCCGTCGAGGGCCGCGGCGGCCGCCTTCTGCATCACGATCGACGTCCCCGAGGTCTGGTGGCCCTGGATGCGCGTCATCGCCGCGATCAGCTCCCGGTTGCCGACGGCCCAGCCGATCCGGAAGCCGGTCATCGCGTACTGCTTGCTGACGCCGTTGACGACGACGACCCGGGAGTCCTCCACGTCACGGTCGGTGAAACCCCAGGCCGCCGGCACGTCCTTCCCCCCGAAGACCAGCCGCTGGTAGATGTCGTCGGTGATCAGCCAGGCGTCCCGGCGCTCGCAGAGCTCGACGAGGCCCGCGACCAGCTCTTCCGGGTAGACGACTCCCGAGGGGTTGTTGGGACTGTTGACGAGGATCGCCCGGGTCCGCGGGGTCATCGCCGCCTCGATGTCCGCGAGGGACGGCACCAGGGACCCGTCGGAGGCCGCCACCGGCACCGGCACCCCGCCCGCGAGGCGCACCATCGCCGGGTAGCTCACCCAGTAGGGCACCGGGAAGATCACCTCGTCGCCCGGGTCGACCACCGCCTGGAGCGCGACCGCGAGGGCCTGCTTCGCGCCGCCGGAGACGATCACGTTGGCCGGGCTCACCTCCCGGCCGTAGAAGCGGGCGGTGTAGCGGACGATCGCCTCCTTGAGGGGGAGGATCCCCCCTGCCGGGGCGTACCGGATCTCGGCGGTCTCGAGGATCTCGATCGCCGCCTCGATCGCCTCCCGGGGCGCCTTCCCCTTGGGCTCCCCTCCCCCGAGGTGGATCACCGGCTCCCCCTGCGCGCGCAGGGCCGCCGCCTCCTGGTTGAGCCGGAGGGTCACCGACTCCCCGATGCTCTTCGCCACGTCGCTGAGCGTCATCGACCCGTCCCCCGGGGAGGGCGCGCGCGGCCCGGTCCCGGACCGCGCGTGCGTGGATGAAAGCTCCTTGCCCCGAATCAGGAGGCTTCCTGCTGCTGGCCGAGCATGCCGTGCTCCGCCCGCCACAGGATGCCGAGGGCTGCCTCGATGTTGTGGGCCCAGTTCTGGCTGGCAAGCCCCTCCTTCAGCAGGGCCATCGCCTCGTCCCCGGGCACCCTCGCCGCGAGGCGCAGGGCGAGGAGCGCGGACTCGTACTCCGGTCCCTCCTGGTTCGACTCCTTGCCCATCTCCCAGGCCTTCCGGAGCGCCGGCAGCACGGAGGCGTCGACCCGCCCCTCGAGGGCGAGGAGGGCGTCCCGGCGGATCGAGGGCTCCGGGTCCCCGCACAGCCTTGCGAGGACGGCGGTCACCTTCCCGTCCGCCTCGCTGCCGCGGAGGCCCCGGGCCACCTTCGCGCGGACCGCCTTGTTGTCCGACGACACCCCCTCCTCGAGGGCGGCGATCACCTCGTCGTCGACCACGCCGGCCTGGACGAGGGCGCAGGCAGCCGCCACCCG
>JAMOQA010000037.1 GCA_027064265.1 Acidobacteriota bacterium | reverse complement strand
CAGGTCCTCGATGGTCGCGTCGAAGAGGGGGACCTCGGGCACCGGCTCCCCCTCCGCGATGGCGATCTCGCCGCGCCGCCACAGGAGCACCTCGCGGGCGACCTCCCGGGAGAACTCGGGGAAGAGGAACCCGAGCTCCTCGGCGGTGATCCGCTCCCGGCGCAGCAGCTCGTCCCGGAAGGAGCCGCCCGCCGCGGCCCGGGAGAGGGCCCGGGCGTGGTCCCGGTCGGAGAGGAACCCGCGGGCGAGCAGCCAGTCGAGGAACGCCGCCGGCTCGAAGGGCCGCCAGGCGTGGACGACCCGGCCCCGGAGCAGGTGCAGGACCACCTCCCGGTCGCCGTCCCGGAACGTCACCGCCGCGTCGACCCCCCGGTCGGCGAGGCCGAGCAGCAACCGAACCGGCCCCTCCTCGTCGATCAGCCCCTCCCCCACGTCGAGCAGCGCCGGCGGGATCTCCTCGAGGGGCAGCCGGACGGCGAGGCCGAGCAGGCCGAGCCCCCACAGGGAGCGGTACACCTCGAGGGCGGGGGCGTACACCTCCCGGGCCAGGGTGGCGACCCGCCGCGGGTTCCGGAGGGCGGCGAGGAGGGAGCGCTCGACCCGGCCGGCGCCGGGCGGTTCCGCCGCCTCGACGTCCGGGGCGAGCCGCCAGGTCGCCCCGGGACCGCCGACGGCCCGCCGGACCCGGTCCCAGTCGGCGACGCGGCGGATCCCCTCGAGGACCAGCTCCTCCCAGGGCAGGTCCAGGGTGATCGACTCCTCCTCCGGCAGCCGGGCCCGGCTGACCCGGAAGGAACCCCGCTCCCAGGCGAAGACGGAGAGCGCGATCTCCCGCACCTGCTCGAGGACCGCCCGGGTCAGCGCCCGGGCGTCCATCGCGCCCCGCTCGACCAGGATCTGCCCGAGGCGGCGCCCCCGGGCCACCTCCCCGCTCGCCTCGACCAGGTCGGCGAGGGAAGTCTCCCCCTGCCGGAGCAGGTGGGCCCCGAGACGATCGTCCGGGTCGGTGGAAGCGGAGAAGACGAGGCGCCCCTCCCGGAAGTAGAGCACCTTGCGCACCCCGTCCCGCTCGAGGACCAGCGAGCCGCTCCACCCGGCTCGCCCGAGAGAGGCGATCAGCTCGGGGACCGGGATCCCTTCGAGGCGTCCTTCGCCGGGAACCGGCAGCTCCGTCCGTGGCGTGACGCTCATCCGCCCACCTCCTCCCCGTCGCTTCTCGCGAGGAACCGGGCGAGCTCCTCCCGGGAGACCGCCGCGGTCCCCAGCCGCCCGACGGCGACCGCCGCCGCCAGGTTGGCCCACCGGGCCGCCTCCGCGAGCGCGAACCCGGCGGCGAGGCCCGCGGCGAGGACCGCCGTCACCGTGTCGCCGGCCCCGGTGACGTCGTAGACCTCCCGGGCGAGGGCCGGGATCTCGAGGGGCTCGCCCTCCCGGGGGACGAGGAGCATCCCCTCCTCTCCCCGGGTGACCAGCACCGCGTCGAGGCGCAGGCGCCCGTGGACCTCCCGGGCCGCCGCGACCACCTCGCCGGGAGAACGGATCTCCCGGGCGGTCGCCCGGGCCAGCTCCCCCTGGTTCGGCGTGATCACCGTCGCGGGCGTGTACAGCTCGAAGTGACGGATCTTCGGGTCGATCACCACCGGGACACCCCGGGCCGCCGCCTCCCCGAGGAGCACGGGCAGGCTCCGGCCGTCGAGGAGTCCCTTGGCGTAGTCGGAGACGACCAGCGCCCCGGCCTCGCCGAGACGTTCGACGGCCCGGTCGACGAACCGGCGGGCCACGTCGTCGGGGACCGGGTGGTCGTCCTCCTCGTCGAGGCGGAGGACCTGCTGGTGCCGGGCCAGGACCCGGGACTTCACCGTGGTCGGCCGTCCCGTCACCGGCAGGAGCCCGGAGGGGTCGACGCCCGCGTCCCGGAGCAGCGCGCCCAGCCGCTCCGCTCCTCCGTCCCGCCCGACGACGGCGACCAGGTCCACCTCGACGCCGAGGGCCCGCAGGTTGACGGCGACGTTGGCCGCTCCCCCGGGCCGCAGTTCCTCGCCCTCGAGGCGGACGACCGGCACCGGCGCCTCCGGGCTGATCCGGTCGACCCGGCCGTGGAGGTAGCGATCGACGATGACGTCCCCCACGACCAGCACCCGCCGGCCGGAGAGCCGTGCGAGGGCCGCCGGGTCGAGGGGTGTCTCCCGGCTCATGGGCCGGCCGGGTCCTCGCCGGAAAGCGGCTTCCCCGCGTCGGGGAGCATCTGGGGGATGCCGTCCTCCACCGGGTAGACGACCCGGCAGGAGGGGCAGACCAGCCCGTCCTGTTCCGGGGTCGGCTCGACCTTCCCGTGGCAGCGGGGACAGGCCAGGATGTCGAGGAGCCAGGATTCGAGGGAAGCCATTCGCTCTCCTCCGCGTCGTGGAACGCACCGGTCCCTTCCGGGAACGTCCTATCGTGCCGGACCGCCGGCCCCCCGGTCAACTTGGCCGTGCCGGCGATCCCCGGGGCGGGGATAATGCCCGGGATGGCTCCCTCCCGCGAACCGGTCCCCCCCGGCCTTCCCGCCCCTCCCCGGCGGATCCTGGTCGTCCGCCTGGGCGCCATCGGCGACGTGGTCCGCACCCTTCCCGCGGTGCGCCTCCTCCGGCGGACGTGGCCCCGGGCCCGGATCGCGTGGCTCGTCGAGCCGGCCGCCCGGCCCCTCGTCGACGGCCACCCGGACGTGGACGAGACGATCGTCTTCCCCCGGGGCGCGATCGCCCGCGACGCCCGGCGCCTCGACCCGGCGTTCCTCGCCCCGCTGCGGGAGTTCCTCGACCGGCTCCGCGCCGCGCGCCCCGACCTGTCCGTCGACTTCCAGGGGAGCTTCAAGAGCGGCCTCCTCGCCTGGCTCGCGGGGGCCCCGGCCCGGTTCGCCTTCGACGGCCCGTACTCCCGGGAGGGCAGCCACCTCTTCGCCACCCACCGGGTGGCGCTCCCCCCCGACCGGGTCCACCGGGTGCTCCGCGCCGCCTGGCTCGCCCGGGCGGCGGGCGCCCGGGAGGGGCCCCTCGAGGCCGACCTCGCCCTTTCCCCCGCCGAGCTGGCGGCGGGCCGGGAACGCCGGGACCGCCTCGCCGGGGAGCGCCCCCTGGTCGCCCTGGCCCCGTTCGCCAGCGCCCGCCAGGCCTGGAAGCGCTGGCCCCTTCCGCGCTGGGCGGAGGTCGCCGCCCGCCTCGCCGCCACCGGCGCCCGGGTCGCGGTCGTCGCCGGTCCCGGCGAAGAGGAGGAGGCCGCGCGGCTCGCCCGGGAGGCGGGCGAGGGCGTGACCTTCCCCGGCGTGTGGACCCTCAGGGAGCTCGCCGCGGTCCTCGCCCACGCCGATCTCTTCGTCGGGGGCGACACCGGGCCGATGCACCTGGCCTGGGCCGCCGGCTGCCGGGTCCTCGCCATCTATGGCCCGACCGACCCGGCGCTGAACGCCCCCTTCGGCGAGGGGCACCGGGTGCTCGCCCCTCCCCGCCCGACGAACCGCTGGTCCGGCGACCCGTTTCCCGGTATCACTCCCGAACGCGTGGCCGCCGAGGCCCGCGCTCTCCTCGAGACCGCGTCCTCCCCCGGGCGCGAAGGAGGTCCCCGATGAAGCGCCTCGCGATCCTGGCCCTGGCTCTCTGCGCCTTCCTCGCTCCCGCCCGGGGCGAGGAGCCCGCCGCCGATCCCGTGGGGGAACTCCGCGACCTGTTCTCCGCGGGGAAGTGCGACGAGCTCCTCGAGCGGGCCCGGGCCCTGGGCGACGCGGTGGCCGCAAGCCCGGACGCCCTGGTGCTCGAGGCGAACTGCCTCGTCCGGGCCGCCCGGAAGGCGACACGGGAGTTCGACGGGGTCCGCTACGAGCGCATGAAGATCGCCCGTGGCGCCGCCTTCGTCCCCCCCGAGCTGACCGAGCGCTTCTACGTCACCCGGGTCACCTGGGACGCCCCGAAGCGGGACGAGGCACTCGCCCTCTTCCGCCGGGCCCTCGAGCTGGCCCCGGACCGCGGCGACCTGGTGACCGGGAACGTCGCCGCCCTCCTCGACGCGGAACGCGTCGACGACGCCCTCGCGCTCCTCGCCGCCCACGCGCGGGCCCTCGGTGACCGGGACCTGGACGACCTCCTCCAGGCGGCCCAGGACCTGCTCCGCCGCGGCCGCGGGGAAGACGCGCTGCGCCTGGCGAAGGCGCTCCAGGACGCCGTCCCCCGGAAGCCCCAGGGGTTCATGGCGGAGGCGGTCGTCCTGCTCGATCGCTACGACACCCGGGGCGCGATCCGCGCCCTCGAGGAGGCCCACCGGCTGGCTCCCCAGCGGGAGGACGTCACCGGGCGGCTCGGCCTCCTGCTCGCCATGTCCCGGGACTGGAAGGAAGCCTCGCGCGTGCTCGCCACCTCGGTCCGGGACGACCGGCCGGCCTGGATCGCGTGGCTCGCCCTCGCCCGGTCGCGGCTCGTCCCGGGCTCGGATCGACCGCTCTGGGAGGATCTCCGCAGGGCGCTCCCGAAGAACCCGGACGCCCCGGCCTCCCTCGCGGAGCTGGCGAAGCACCGTCTCGCCCTCCTCGACTCG
>JAMOQA010000036.1 GCA_027064265.1 Acidobacteriota bacterium | reverse complement strand
ACCTGCTCGGCCTCGAGCGGACGGAACCGGAAGGCGAGGAAGCCGAGCTCCCGCTCCTCGTCGTCCAGGTCGACGGGCAGGAGGCGGGCCTCGTCGTCGACCGGTTCCTCGAGGGAATCGACATCATCCTGAAACCCCTCGAGGGCCTGATGGCGGCGGTGCGGCAGTACTCGGGCAGCGCCCTTCTCGGCGACGGCAGCGTCCTCCTGGTGCTGAACCTCAAGGAGCTGCTGGCCCGCATGGGCTGACGGAAGGAGGGGGAAGATGCCGGTCACGCTGAAG
This sequence comes from Acidobacteriota bacterium, assembly GCA_027064265.1. GTDB lineage: Bacteria > Acidobacteriota > Polarisedimenticolia > J045 > J045 > JAMOQA01. Next base: position 4,317 of record JAMOQA010000036.1, on the reverse strand, counting down.
AAGACGGTCGCCAACTTCGAGGGGGCCTGCGTCATCGAGGAGGTCGAGGAGCTGCTCGGCTGGCTCGCGGAGCACCCCCAGGGGAAGGTGAACCTGGCGAAGTGCGAGCACCTCCACACCGCCCACCTGCAGGTGCTGATGGCCCTGCGGCCGAGGATCACCAAGATGCCCGAGGATCCCGACCTCGCCGCCTGGATCGAGCGAGCGATCGGAGAACGGCAGGAGACCAGCTAGGCAGTGCGTGACCCGGCTCCGCCGGGGGGGGGAACAGCCATGGCCAGGATCTACCTCGTCGACGACTCGACCACGATGCTGATGAGCCTGAAGGCCGTCCTCGAGAAGGCCGGCCACCAGGTGATGACGGCGTCGGACGGCCGGAAGGGAATCGAGCTGGTCCAGAAGGCCGGCAAGCCCGACCTGGTGATCACCGATCTCAACATGCCCGGCATGGACGGCATCACGATGATCCGTGAGCTGCGCAAGCTGCCGACGATGCGGTTCACGCCGATCCTGATGCTGACGACCGAGTCCCAGCAGGCAAAGCGGATGGAGGCGAAGAAGGCGGGGGCGACAGGGTGGCTGGTCAAGCCGGTCTCCGCGAAGGACCTCCTCGCCGTCCTGCAGCGGGTGCTCCCCCGGGCAGGCGCCGCCGCCGGACGCTGAACCGGAGGAAGAGGCATGACGCCCGGTCCCTGCACCCGACCCGTTCCCGCCTGGACCCCGGCGGTTCCCCTGGCCCTCGCCGCCCTCGCGTGGCTCGCCGGGTGGACCCCCGTCGCCCTTCTCCTTGCCGGGGTCTCCGGAGGCCTCGCCATCTCGCTCCTGGCGGCGGCCCTCCGTTCCGCGCCCGCGGTGGAAGCCGGTGACCTCGCGGCGGAACCGGTTCCCCCCGATCCGCCGGAGGCGTTCGATCCCGGGCCGGTCCCGGAGCCCGGCGCCGACGCGGACCCGGCCGAACCGGACGTCGCGGACGAGGAGCCGTCTCCCGCGGCTGCTCCCGCGGAGATCGGGGAGCCGTCCCTCGCCGAGACCGAGGAGAGCTCGCCGGGGCCCGAGCCCGCGGCGAACCTGCCCGCGGACGTGCTCCTCGAGAGCCTCCCCGAGATGAAGCGCGCGGTGGAGATCCTCTCGGGTCACCTGTCGACGGTTGTCGACGACACCAACGGGGCTGCCGAGGGGGTGGTCGGCCGCCTGGGCGAGATCGACTCCGTGGTCGGGCAGGTGGTCGCCGCGGTCGAGGAGGCCAGCGAGGCGATCGCTTCCCTCTCCTCGGGCGAGGCGGCGCGGGTGGACGACCTCGAGGAGATCGGCCGCTACCTCGACCGGCGGGGCGGCCAGATGGACGACGACCGCTCCCGCGCGGAGGCGGTGCTCAGGGCGACCGAGCCCCTCTCCGCCTTCACACGCACGCTGCGCGACATCGCGATGAAGACGAACCTCCTCGCCCTGAACGCCGCCATCGAGGCCGCCCGGGCGGGAGAGCACGGGAAGGGGTTCGGAGTCGTCGCCGAGGAGGTCCAGGCCCTCGCCCGGGAGGCGAAGGCGGCGGCGGACCAGATCGACGAGGGGATCGCCGCGGTGGTCGGCACGATCCAGGACCAGCTCCGCGACACCCTCAGCAAGGAAGCCCTCGCGAAGGAAAAGGCGCTGCTGGAGCAGATCCGGGAATCGGTCGCGCGGGTCGGCCGCCTCCGCGAGATCTCGAGCCGGATGCACGAGCAGGTGGACACCCTCTCCCACCGGGCCTCCGAGCTGGTGATGGAGACGATGGCCGGGGTCCAGTTCCAGGACATCGTCCGGCAGAAGATCGAGAAGGTGCAGGAGGGGATGCGCGACCTCGTCTCCTGGTGGGAGCAGGTCGGCCGGGCCGTCGAGGACCCGTCCGCCGCGGCGTCGATCCGGTCCTTCCAGCTCGCCGACATGGCGAGCGGCTACGTGATGGCCTCCCAGCGCCAGGTCCACGAGGAGGTGGCCGGGGTCGGTGCCGGGCAGGGCGCGCCGCCGGCGGACGACGGGCCTGCGATCGAGTTCTTCTGAAGCGGCCCACCTTCGAGCGCCGAGGTCTCTCTCCCATGGCGGGCGGATCCGGGGCCCCCACCTTCCCCGGATCCGCCTCACTTCTCTCGGGTTGTGGAAAACCATCCCCGGACCCTTGTCCCGCGGGCCCGCGCGGTGGTAGTCTTCGGCCATCCACCGGGGTGGTGGAAACGGGTTCCCACACGGCACGGTGAACAGGGTCGAGCAGGGCCGGTCAAGGGCCGCGCTCGAGGGACCACGGGTGGCACGAAAGCGGGACGCACACGCGAGTGTCTTTCAGAACCCCCTGAAAAACAAGGGTTTACAGAACAAACCAACCATCCACGCCTGTGGAAATCGTGTGTGCATCTCCGCGGACCCTGGCCGGGAAGTGCCCGGCCGAGCAGGGGGATAGGGCTGTGGAAAACCAGGCGCTCGCGGGCCCGGGAGGGGGCCCCTGGAACCGGGTGCTGGAGGTGCTCCGCGACCACGTGAAACCGGGGGAGTTCGACACGTGGTTCGGGCCGACCGCCTTCCACTCCCAGGACGGCGAGACCCTCCGGGTCGCCGTCCCGAACGAGATGTTCGTCGAGTGGATCCGCACCCGGTACATGCCGGCAATCCTCGACGCGCTCCCGCGGGCCGGCGTCGGCGCCACCCAGGTGGAATTCGTCACCCGCGAGACCCCCGCCGCCGGGGGCTCCGACGCCCCGCGCACCCCCGTCGCCCCTCCGCCCGCCCCGGACGTCCGCCTCAACCCGAAGTACACCTTCGAGAACTTCGTCGTCTCCAGCTGCAACCAGTTCGCCCACGCCGCGGCCCTGGCCGTCGCCGACCAGCCTGGCCAGACCTACAACCCCCTCTACGTCTACGGTGGGGTCGGGCTCGGCAAGACCCACCTGATGCAGGCGATCGGCAACCGGCTGCTGCGGAGCCGCCCCGGAATCCGCCTCCGGTACCTGACCTCCGAGCAGTTCGTCAACGAGCTGATCCACGCGATCCGGTACAAGGACACCGCCGCCTTCCGCGAGCGGTACCGCTCGGTGGACGTTCTCCTGGTCGACGACATCCAGTTCCTCGCCGGCAAGGAGAGCACCCAGGAGGAGTTCTTCCACACCTTCAACGCCCTCTACGACGCGGGGCGCCAGATCGTCATCACGTCCGACTGCCCCCCGCGGCAGATCCGCTCCCTCGAGGAGCGCCTGCGCAGCCGCTTCGAGTGGGGCCTGATCGCCGACATCCAGCCGCCGGACCTCGAGACCAAGGTCGCCATCCTCCGGAAGATGGCCGGCCGCCGGGGCTGGGACCTTCCGTCGGACGTCGCCCTCTACCTGGCCGGCCAGGTGAAGAGCAACATCCGCGAGCTCGAGGGGTGCCTGATCACCCTGATGGCTTCCGCCTCCCTCCGCCACGAGCAGCCTTCCCTCAAGCTGGCGAAGGAGGTCCTCCGGATGCTCCTGCCGGCCGAGCCCGAGCCGGTCTCCCTCGACGCGATCATCCGCGTCGTCGCCCGCCACTTCGACCTGAAGGTCTCGGAGCTGAAGTCGAAGACCAACGCCCGCCACATCGCCTTCCCCCGCCAGGTCGCCATGTACCTGGGGAAGAAGCTCGCCGGCAAGAGCCTCCCCCAGATCGGCCAGGCGTTCGGCGGCAAGCACCACACCACCGTCCTCCACGCCGTCCGCAAGATCGAGACCCTGGCGGGGAAGGACCCGAAGGTGCAGAAGATGCTGACCGAGATCGAGGAGGAGCTGCGGTGAGCGGGCGCTCGTCCACCCTTTCCACAGGCCTGTGCAGCCCTTCCCTGTGGACTGCCCACCCCTGGTCGGCGCGCCGACCACGCCCACGTCTTCCCCACCGGCCCTCCCACCGCGGCGTCCACGTCCCCGGCGACCGCAACATCCGCCCCTGCACCGGTTCCGGCAGCCTGTCCACAGGGTCCACCGCCCTGCTCCTGGTACTGGAAAGATCCATCCATCGTTCTTTCCCTTCCCGTCTCCCCGCCCCGCGCCGGGAGGCCCGTGGAGGATCGTCCCGATGAAGCTGATCCTGGACCAGGCGGCCCTCGTGGCCGAGCTCTCCGTCCTCCAGGGAATCGTCGACCGCAAGGCTCCCATCGAGGAGCTGAAGAACGTCCGGCTCGAGGCGAAGCAGGACGGTCGCCTCGTGCTGACGGCGACCGACCTCGAGGTCGGCGTCGTCACCCAGGTGACCGCCGACGTGGAGGAGCCGGGAGAGATCCTCGTCGAGGCCCGGGAGTTCCACGAGACGATGCGCCGGATGCCGGCGGGGACCGTCGAG
>JAMOQA010000035.1 GCA_027064265.1 Acidobacteriota bacterium | reverse complement strand
GAGGATCGCCGCCAGGATCCAGGAGACGACGTAGCAGCCGACGACCAGCACGAGCAGGGCGATCCACTGCCAGAGCTGGATCTCGAGGGCCCGGATCTCGAAGAAGGAGGGGGCGAGGACCTCGCCGAGGATCCCGTAGCCGTACTGGTCGTAGAGGACGTCCAGGTGGCGAAGGGTGCGGGCCGCGATCTTCCAGGTCGGCCGGCCGTCCTCCCGGACCCGGTGCAGCCAGACCGTGACGCTGCCCCGGTGAATCGGGATCTCGCCGAGGGCGTCCCAGTCCGGCTTCCCGTCCGAGGTGTCCCCCTCGGGCGAATCGCTGACCTTGTCCGGCTCGACCCAGAGGGTCTGGTCGAGGACGATCTTGAACCGCCGGGCGATCGTCTCCGGCCCGAGGTCCCGCACCTTCGGGGGCAGGCCCTCGAGCTCGAGGAACCGGGCGGCCTCCTTCCAGCGGCCGGCGCGGCAGGCGTCGATGTAGCCCAGGATCGCGCTCCGCGGGGTGGCCCCCGGGGGCAGGTCCTCGGCGGGAGCATCCCCCGTCGCCCGTTCCGCGCCGGAGGATCCCGGGGGGGCGGTGGTGGGCTCGGCCCCGGCCGGCAGGATCGCGGCGAGGGAGAACAGGGCGACGAGCGCGAACCAGGCGAGGAGACGGCGTTCCCGGGTCACGACGACCTCCTTCACGGTTCGATCAGCCGGTTGCGGATGCAGTACCGGACGATGTCCGTCACGTTCCGGGCACCGAGCTTGCGCATGATCGAGGCCCGGTGGGTCTCCGCGGTCTTGGGGCTGATTCCCAGGACCGCGGCGGCTTCCTTCGTCGAGTAGCCGTCGGCAAGGAGGACGGCGATCTCCCGCTCCCGGCGGGTCATCACGCCCCCCGGCCTGCCGTTGCCGAGGAGCGACGAGACGTACTCGGCCACCGCGTCCGAGGAACCGGCGGTCGAGATGTACCAGTCTCCCCGGGCGGCGGCCCGGACCCCCTCGAGGAGCCGGGAGAAGGGAGCCTTCTTGAGGACCCAGGCCCGGGCCCCGGCCTCGAACGCCTGGCGTTGCCAGGCCTCGTTGTGCTGGCCGGCGAGGACGACGACCTCGATGCCGGGGTGGGTGTTGCGGAGGATCCGGGTGACCTCGATGCCGGAGACGTCCGGCATCAGGAGGTCGACGACCACCACGTCGGGGAGGACGAGGGGAATCCGGTCGAGGGCCGCCCTGCCTCCCTCGGCCCTCCCGAGGACGACGACGTCCCGCTCGTCCCGGAACATCCGCTCCAGGGCGTCGAGCAGGAGGACGTGGTCGTCCACCAGGAAGAGCCGAATCGGGTCCCGGTCCACGGGTGGGCCTCCGCGGGCGCATTCTACAGGAAGTGCAGGTCCATCCCGCGGGCACGGCCGGGCTGCCCCTACCGGAACCCGCGAGACGCGCATCCCGCAGGGGCGCCCGGCAGGGCGCCCGCACCGGGCGACGGGTCTGTTCCCGTCGACCCGGGTCAGGACTTCCGGTCGCGGAGCTGGGCGCGCTGGACGCGGAAGGTGTAGCGGACGACGGCTTCCCGGTCCTCGTCGTGGATCCCGTGGAACCCGATCCCCAGGTGCCACCGGCCGACCGGGAGGGTCTCCCCGTCGGGGTGGACGAGGCTCACCACCCTGCCGACGGCCCGGACCTCCGCCGAGGGATCCCCGACCAGGTGGAGCTCGACCTCCACGAAGCTGCCCTCGGGGAGCCTCTCGGGGACCCAGGCGCCGAGCCCCGAACCGGACAGGTTGATCGTCTCCCCCTCGATCCAGTGGGCCGAGTCCCGCAGGTCGACACCGAGCTTCTCGGCGATTCGCCGGAGCATCCACTCCACTCGCTCGGTCCGCTCGTGGAGGGAGAGCAGCGCCGCCCGTTCCCAGGTCTTCTCCCGGGCGGCGGAAGGCCGGGCGGCGGAAGGCCGGGCGTCGAAGGAGATCCGCTCGACGTAGGTCGGTTCCATCTCGAAACGGCTGGCGAGCCGTTCAGCCTCTTCTTCGCCCAGGGGGCGGAGCCGGACCGGGATCCGGACCTCCGTGCGGGCGAAGGTGCGGCTGGTCGTTCCTGCCTGGTCCTCTCTGCTCATCGCGTCTCCTCGGCGACCGGGAGCCCGTCCTCCCGGGGCATCCAGCGATGGAGCCGGTCTCGGCCGGCCCGCTTCGCGGCGTAGAGAGCGTCGTCGGCACGCCGGACCATCAGGTCCGGGTCTCCCCCGGCGTCCGCGAGGCCCGCCACCCCGAAGCTGGCGGAGAGGCGGAGACCCGCCGGGGCCCCGAGGGGGGAAAGGGCGAGGCGGTGGCGGATCCGCTCGGCGAGGCGGGCGGCGTCCACCGGGGAGGTGTCCGGGAGGATCAGGGCGAACTCGTCCCCGCCGAACCGTGCGGCGATGTCGGATCGCCGGGCCGTATCGGCCAGGACGTGGCCGAAGTGGACGAGCGCCCGGTCTCCGACCGGGTGTCCATGGGCGTCGTTGATCTCCTTGAACCGGTCCAGGTCTGCCAGCACCAGGGAGAGGGGGCGTCCCGTGCGGACCGCCCACTCCCGCTCCCGGGCGAGGAACGTCTCGAAGGCCCGCCGGTTGAACAGGCCGGTCAGCGGGTCCCGGAGGGCGGCCTCGAGGGCCCGCCGGAACCGCCGGGCGTTGCGGGCGGGCAGGCCTGCGGCCTCGGCTACCTCGAGCAGGACATGCCGGGCCGCCTGGCGGACCGGCCCCGCGAGGGCGGGGCCGTCTTCCCAGGCGATCCAGCCCTGGGGTTCCCCCCCGTCCTCCAGGGGAACGGCCAGGAGGGTGGGGACCGGCTCGCCGTGGGGCCAGGGACGGGTGCCCCGCTCCTCGAGCACCCGGGAGGGTTCCCGGGAAGCCGGGTCGAGGGACACCATCGCCCGGGGGCCGGGGAGCCGGGCGGCCAGGGCTTCCAGGATCGCGGTTTCCAGCTCCTCGGGCTCCAGGCAGCGGGCGAACCGCTGGAAGAGCTCTCCCCGGTCCTCGCCGCGGGCCGGGAGACCGGGCGTCCGGGCCCGGGCACGGGTCGTCACGGTTCGGGCTGTTCGTTTTCCTGCCATGGCGGATCGCTGCCCTTTAAAGAGGATGCATCCACCCAAAACGTGGTTCCCCCGGGCCCGGGAGGCAAGAAAAGAATGAGTCCGGGGTCTAAAGTCTGGACAGGGACGGCCGAGAAGAGGGGCGAAACACGCCGGACAAGACCCGGATGGGAGTGATCGGGCGAGGGCCGGACGTGTACTGGAGGTGACGGAATGGCCTCGTTCTCGGTAGTGACCAACATCGGAGCACTCAACGCGCACAACCAGCTCGTCAAGACGGAGCGGCACCTGCAGCAGACGATCAACCGCCTGTCGTCCGGCCTGCGGATCAACGGAGCCAAGGACGACGCCGCCGGCCTGGCGATCGCGGAGAACCTGCGGGCCGACGTCCAGGGCCTGAACCAGGGCATCCGCAACGCCAACGACGGCATCAGCGTGATCAACGTCGCCGACTCGGCGCTGCAGGAGATCGCCAACCTCCTGCACCGGGCGATGACCCTGGCCGAGCAGGCCGCGTCCGAGACGTCCGGCGAGGACAGCAGCACGTCGAAGTCGGCGATCAACGACGAGTACACCCAGATCCTGTCGGAGATCGACCGGATCGCCGGGACGGTGGAGTTCAACGGGCTCAACCTCCTGAGCGGTTCCGGCACCAGCATCGACGTCCAGGTCGGCCTCGGGTCCGGGAGCAGCGACCGGATCACGATCGAGACTTCGGGCATCAGCGCCAGCTCGCTCGGCCTCTCTTCGGGCGCCCTGCTGACGGCCTCCGGGGCACGGCTCGAGCTGGTCAACATCCAGTCGGCGATCGACACGGTCTCGTCGGACCGGGGCGACCTCGGTGCCTACTACAACCGCCTCGAGCACACCATCGCGGTGATCACGGTCCAGGCGGAGAACCTGAAGGCGGCCGAGAGCCAGATCCGGGACGCGAACATCGCGCAGGAAGTGGTCAACATGACCAAGTACCAGGTCCTGAACCAGACCGGTCTCGCCGCCCTCGCCCAGGCGAACTCGACGTCGCAGAGCGTGTTGAACCTGCTCCGCTGACCGACGAAATCGTCCGCGGCCAACCGTGGACCTCCAGGACGCCGCCCGGGGGGAAGCTCCCCTCCCGGGCGGCGTGTACCCCCGCCCCGCCGCCGGGAACCCCCGTGGTTCCCGGCGGTTTCGCGTGAACAGTCCGCTCCGGGAACCCGCCTCGCGTCGCGGTTTCCCCCTCAAGATCTCCGTCAAGCGGCCGAAGAGTCCGGTGGAAGCGTCGGGGCGAAACCTCTCCGGGGAAGGAGGTGAACAGCAGCCTACGGAGCCGCGTCCGACGGGAAGGGGAAGAAAGAACAGCAGGCACAGGAACCAGCAACTCCAGCGTCAACCGGCTGGCGGAGGGAACCGCCGGCCGGGGCGGCAGGGAAGCCGCCCGCAAACTTCAAGGAGGAAGCATCCATGGCCGATTTCTCGGTTGTCACCAACATCGGCGCCCTGAACGCCCAGAACCAGCTGATCAAGAGCCAGCGCGGCCTCAGCGTCACCATCAACCGCCTGTCGTCCGGGCTGCGGATCAACGGCGCGA
>JAMOQA010000034.1 GCA_027064265.1 Acidobacteriota bacterium | reverse complement strand
GTTTACGCCCGTTCCCGCAGAACACCTGGGCGGACGGGGAACCGGCCGGGGGCCACCTCAGGGGCGCGGCATCTCCGGCTTCGCGGGCTTCAGGGAACACCGCAGCGTGCAGTTCGCGAGTTCCAGGGCGGCCCACTGCATGCACCTGTTCTGCTTCGACCAGCTCGACTGGTCCTGCCCCGGGAACTCGTGACGGCAATCCTCGCGGTTCTCGTGCCACTTGTCCTCGCAGCACTGGTCGCAGCCACGACGAGTGCCAGCCGAAAGGCATCCCCCGCCTCCGGTCCCCGGGGCCGGCGGCGCCAGGGAATGGAGCCGCTGTGGCCTGGGCCGCACCGGTTCGAGTCCCGTGCGCACGCGGGCGAGGAACGGCGGCAGGGCGACCTCTCCTTCCCGCACGGCGTCCAGCAGTCCCCCGGCGAGCGCCCTCGCCGGGCCCCGGAGGTCGGTCTTCTCGAGGGTGCCGGGCCGCGGGTCATCCCCCTCGTCGACGACACCGGGAACGCCGGCGTCCAGGAACAGGGTCTCTCCCGTCACGGAATCCGGCACCATGCGCCAGGATGCCCGGTTCACGTAGTCGAGGAGGAGCGCCAGGGGCTGCTCCCCGGGGCCCGGCGCCGCCACGTAGACGAGCGCCCCCTCGTCCGAGAACGCCTCGAGCACCGAGATCTCGCCGCCGGGACCACGCAGAACGCCGGGCGCGCCGGTCCCGGCGGCGAGCACGGTGCCCCATGTCGCCACCAGGAAGAGCACCATCGTTCCGGCCATGACCCTGTTCATCGCGAAACCTCCTTTCCGTCCGCCCGGACACCCCCAGCATACGATCGTCCCGCGCCCCCGGGACGACCATCCGCCATCCCGGATCCGGGAATCCGGACGTCCGAATCCCCGGATCCGGGATCTCGGACATCACCGGTCTCGCTCGACGAGAGCCCGCGCGAAGGTGCCGGCGCGGCCGCGGTCTCCTGTTCCCGGCTCCCGGGCGTGCTCCGGGGACTCCGGGGCACCAGACTTTCCGGGGGGGCGGGAGAACGACCGGAGGACGGGCCGTGGGCCGGAAGCGCACGAAGAGCGGTGATCGGACCGGGAAGGAGACGGGAGCCCGTGTCTCCCGCGTCGTCCGGCGTCTCCAGCGGGACGTGGCGGCGGGGCGCGGGTACCACCACGTCGAGCCGTTCCCGATCCCGTCGCGGGACGACGTGATCGAGCTCGTGCACCTCGCGCGGAGGATCCTCTTTCCCGGGTACTTCAGCCGGGCGACCCTGGACCGGGAGGTTCTCGGCTACACGCTCGGGCGGGACGTCACCTACTTCGCCGAGCGACTCGCCCGGCAGATCGCCGCCGCCCATCGCCACGAGCGGTTCCGCCGCGGCGAGGGCTGCGACGACTGCGAGCAGCTCGGGCGGGAGAAGGCGCTGGCGGTGGTCGAGCAGCTCCCCGCGGTCCGCCGCCTGCTGGCCACCGACGTCGACGCGGCGGTCGCCGGCGACCCGGCGAGCCGCGGGCCCGACGAGGTGATCTTCTGCTACCCGGGCCTGCTCGCGATCACGGTCTACCGGGTGGCGCACCTGCTCTACGAGCTGGACGTCCCGGTGATCCCCCGCATCATGACCGAGTACGCCCACGGGGAGACCGGGATCGACATCCACCCGGGTGCGACCATCGGGCCGTCGTTCTTCATCGACCACGGCACCGGCGTCGTGATCGGCGAGACGACGGAGATCGGCGCCCGGGTCCGGATCTACCAGGGCGTCACTCTCGGCGCGCTCTCCCTCTCCCCGGAGGCCGTGGAGCGTTACCGCGGCGCGGTCAAGCGCCACCCGACCATCGAGGACGACGTCATCGTCTACGCCAACGCGACGATCCTCGGGGGGAGGACGGTCATCGGGGCCCGCTCGGTGATCGGGGGGAACGTGTGGCTCACCGAGAGCGTTCCCCCCGACACCCGGGTCCTCCTCGAGGCACCGAACCTCGTGTACATGGGCCGCGGCAGAGACGGGACGTCCCGGCGCGGGCGGAAGCGGAAGGACGGATGAGCAGCGGCACCATCTTCGCAACGGTCGGGCGGACACCCCTCGTCGAGCTGCGGCGGATCGTTCCCGGCAACGGGGCCCGCGTGCTCGCCAAGCTCGAGTCCCGCAACCCGGGCGGCTCGGTCAAGGACCGGATCGCCCTCGCGATGATCGAGGCGGCGGAGCGGGAAGGGAAGCTGGTCCCGGGAGGCCTCGTCGTCGAGCCGACCTCGGGGAACACCGGGATCGGGCTCGCCTGGGTCTGCGCCGCGCGGGGCTACCGCTGCCTGCTGACGATGCCCGAGACGATGAGCGTCGAGCGGCGGGCGCTCCTCGCCCACCTCGGGGCCGAGATCGTCCTGACGCCGGGAGCCGAGGGGATGCCCGGCGCGATCCGCCGGGCGGAGGAGATCGCCGCCGAGACCGGGGCCTTCCGCCCGGACCAGTTCGGGAACCCGGCCAACCCCCGGGTCCACGGCGAGACCACCGGCCCCGAGATCTGGGAAGACACCGGCGGGAAGATCGACGCCTTCGTCGCCGGCGTCGGCACGGGGGGGACGATCACGGGTATCGGCCGGTTCCTCCGGGAGCGGCGACCCGGCATCCGGATCGTCGCGGTCGAGCCGGCCGAGTCCCCGGTCCTCTCCGGGGAGAAACCCGGCCCCCATGGGATCCAGGGCATCGGCGCCGGCTTCGTCCCCGCGGTGCTCGACACCGCGCTCCTCGACGAGGTGGTCCGGGCGAGCACCGACGAGGCGATCGACGCGGCACGCCGTCTCGCGAGCGAGGAAGGGATCCTCGTCGGCATCTCCTCCGGCGCCGCCCTCCACGCGGCCCTCGCGGTGGCTGCCCGGCCGGAGTTCGCGGGAAAGACCGTCGTGACCCTCTTCCCCGACACGGGGGAACGTTACCTCTCCACGCCGCTGTTCGGTCCCTGAGCGACGCCCGTCTCCGCCCGGGTCACGGACCGCGGTATCATGGGGTTCCGATGGATCCTGCGGGCCCTGCCGTTCCACCCCTGCCCGCCCCGGCCGGAGCCCCCCGGTCGGGGCCGTCCGCGCCGTCCCCCCGACCGAGCGTCGACGTCCTCTCCTCCCTCCGGGCGTTCGCCGAGCTGGCCCCGGCGTGGAACGAGTTGGTCGCCGAGGCGGGTCTGCCGGCGGTCGCGCGGTACGAGGTTCTCGCGGCCTGGCTGCGCTACCGGTTGCGCCCCGGGGAGGGTCTCCACGTCGTGGTCTTCCGTCACGCGGGGGAGATCGTCGGGATCTGCCCGCTGCTCCTCGCGCCGCGGCGCCTCGGACGGATGACCTTCCCCGCCGCGGCTCCCGTGGGACGAAACGCCTTCGTGCCGGGTCCCGGGCTCGCGGCGCGCCGCGGGTGGGAGGAGACGGTGGCCCGGGCGTTCGCCGCGCACGTGACCCGTCCCGGTTTCCCGGCCCGCTTCCTCCGCCTCGCGGGGGTGCACCCCGGCGGACCCCTCGAGGTGGCGCTGGCGCGGGCGGCGCGCACCGCGGGGGGCTACCTCCGGCACGAGGCGGTGATGGGGTCGGCGGAGCTCGAGCTCCCGCCCCCGGGCACCCCGGTCGACGCGGGCTGGCGGCCGGCACGGCGGCGCGGGGTCCGGCGGGCGCGGGGACTCCTTGCAGGCGAGGGGCGTGTCGAGGCCGGGCTCGTTCCCCCGGAGCACCTCGCCCGCGCGCTCGAGGAAGCGTTCGCGGTCGCGGAGCGGAGCTGGCAGGGCCGCCGGGGTACCGCGATTTCCTCGTCCCCCGAGTCCCGCGCCTTCTACCGGGACCTGGCCGCACGGTTGGGGCCGCCGGGGAAGTTCCAGCTCTGGCTCCTCGCGGTCGACGGCCGGGCGGTGGCCTTCGAGGTCTGCCTCCGGGAGGGGGACACCCTCTGCGAGCTGAAGCGGGGCTTCGACCCGGCCTGGCGTGCGGCCGGGATCGGCCTCGCTCTCGCGGCGACGATGATCGAGGAGTTCCGCGAGACCGGGGGGCGACGGGTCCTGTTCTTCCAGCCGGCGACCGCCGACAAGCTGGCATGGGGAGCCGCGGTCCGCGAGTACCGGCAACTGGCCATCTTTCCCCGGGGATCCCTGGCGCGCCTCGTCCACCTCGCCGACCGGCTCCGCCGGTCGCGCCTCAACCCGCTCGTCCGAGCAGCCTTCGCGCAACGCCCAGGAGCCCCGCCCTCCTGAGCAGGCGCCGTACCCCCCGCCGTGGCGAGGCCCATGCGAGAGGAGCGAGACGCGCGGCCAGGGGACCGGCATAGAGTTCGACGCTCCACGTCCAGCTCTCGCGGGGGTTCCACGCCTCGAGCCACCGCGCGTCCCCGAGGAAGTTCAGCACCCGCACCCCGAGACGGCGGAGTTCCTCGACCGCGGCGGCGACGAGCAGGTGGCCCGGCGACGCGGCGGCCAGCCCCTCGTCGTAGGCGATCTTGTGCAGGTAGCAGGTGCCTTCGCCCCGCGGGAGGAACCCGAGGGCGGCGACGGCGGGTCGCTCCCCCATCGCGAGGAGGAACGCCACCGCCTCGCCCAGTTCCGCGAGGCAGGCGTACCCCTCCCGGAAGAAACGCTCGAGGAGCGGGTCCGACCGGACGGAGCTCCCCGCCCGCC
>JAMOQA010000033.1 GCA_027064265.1 Acidobacteriota bacterium | reverse complement strand
GTGGGTGACGATCGAGGACGCCGAGGCCGACTGGCCGGACATCGCCGCGGACACCGGCGCCGAGTCCCTCGCCGATCACTTCCGCTGGAAGGCGGCCCCGGAGACGCCGGACGACACAGACATTCTCTTCCACGTCGACTGGTCCACCAGCGGCGGGACGTCGGGCACGACCGCCTTCCACGAGCGCGTCTACCGCGTCATCCTCGCGGTCCAGAAGACCTCCGTCCTCGACGACGACGGGGGCGACGGGGACGGCATCGCCGACCCGGGCGAGTCGATCCGGCTGGCGGTCACCCTGCGCAACAAGGGCCACGCGGAGGCGCGGGAGATCCACGGCACGCTGTCGACCGACTCCCCGTGGGTGACGATCACGGACGACCAGGCCGACTGGCCGAACATCGCCGGGCAGGGTTCCGCCCGCTCGAACCCGGACCACTTCGGGCTCGACGTCCACGCGGACGCCCCCGAGATGACGTGGGTCGACTGCACGCTCGACGTCACGGCCGCCGACGGCTACAGCGAGTCCCTCCCGCTGCGCTTCATGATCGGCTCCCGGGGTACGGCCCTGCTGGTCGAGGACGGCGACGCCGAGGAGGCCGACTTCATGGAGGACCTGCTCGGTGACCTCGGGTTCGGCGTCGAGCGCCAACTCGCCCCCGAGACCGACCCGGACACCTGGCTCGACTACCACCTGCTGGTCTGGGATTCCGGGCGCAACAGCGACTCGGTCTCCGACGAGAACTGGCGGAACTCCCTCGAGAACTTCGTCGCCGACGGCGGGCGGCTGCTGATCACCGGCGGCGAGATCGGGTACGACCACCGCTACCACGACAGCTTCCGGCAGAACGTCCTGCACATGGGCAGCTACCGGAACGCGGGAGGCGGAGACCTGCGGGTCGAGGACGACACCCATCCGATCGCGACCGTCCCGAACGTGCTCGACGAGACGCTCCCGGCAGAGACCGCGGACGACTACGACCGTGACGCCGTCCGCCCGACGGCGGATGCACGCATGATCCTCGACTGGACCGACTCCTCGGGGAACGCCTCCCTCGTCGCCTACGACGACGACTCCCTCGAGGGGAATGGCGGCCAGGTCGTCAGCCTCTTCGTCCGCGCGAAAACCCTGTCCGACGAGGGTGGCCAGCGCACGCAGCTCGTCGAGAACGTCCTCGAGTGGCTGATGGGGAACGACAAGCCGTACCTGCTGTACGTCGGTCACGAGATGCTCGACGAGGACGGGGGCAACGGCGACGGCGTGGTCGACCCGGGCGAGACGATCCACATGGCGGTCGACCTCGAGAACCAGGGCTCCGGCCAGGCGACGGTCACCTGGGCCCGGGCGGAAACCGATCACCCCGAGCTGATCCACTTCACCGACAACTACGCCGAGTGGCCCGGGATCGCCTCGGGCACCACGGCCCGCAGCCTCGACCCGCACTTCGTCTTCCACGTGGACGAGTCGGCGGCGTGCGGCACCTGGGTCGAGGTCACGCTGCACATCGCGACCGACGAGGGCTTCTCGGCGGACCGGAAGTTCCGCTTCAAGGTCGGAACCGGCGGCGGGGAGCACACGACCTACCCCTCCACCGACACGCCGATGCCCATCCCCAACCCGGGGATCGCCGACTCCGTCATCGACGTACCCGAGGGGTTCCGCGTCGGCGACGTCAACTGCCACGTGGACATCGAGCACTCGTCGATCTCGCTGATCAAGGTGGTGCTCACCTCCCCGGAGGGCACCCGGGTGACGCTGCACAACATGAGCGGCGAGGGGAACTCCCTGGTCACGACCTACGACACGGAGACCCAGCCGGACGGCCCCGGCACGATGAGCGACTTCGACGGCGAGGTCGCCACCGGCGAGTGGCACCTCTACGTGGACGACCTCCAGGCCGACATGATGATGGGTCGGCTCAACTCCTGGTCCCTCATCTTCGACACCGCCGACCTCTGCCACGACTTCACCTGCGAGGACGACGTGCCCGGCGACGTGGGGAACACGCTCCGCATGTCCCGGCTGGGCGAGGACGACGTCCACCTCGAGTGGGACGCGGTGGCGGGTGCGGACGCCTACAACGTCTGGCGTTCCCGCAGGGCGGACTTCTCCGACGCGGAGAGCACCGGGCACACGACGGAGACCTCGTTCGACGAGACCGGCGTGCCCCACCGCTCCTCGATCTACTTCTACCAGGTGCGTGCCGAGAACGCGTGCCACGAGGAGGGGCCCTGACCCCGCGAGGGGAATCGACTACCATGGGGCGGCCGGGGGTCTTCCCCCGGCCGCTTCCTTCTTCCTGCACCGGGAGGACCGATGGCCGACGAACTGCTGCGGGGCACCGCGCTGGGCGGCAGGGCCCGGTTCGCCGCCGCCGAGACCACCTCCGTCGTGGAGAAACTCCGGGAGATCCACGATCTCTCCCCCACGGTCAGCGCCGCCCTCGGGAGGGTGGCCACCGGCACCCTCCTGCTGGCCGCCACGCTGGAGAAGCTCACCGCCCGGGAACCGGTGGTGACCGTGGAGGTCGAGGGGGACGGGCCGGCGGGTCGGCTGGTCGCGACGGCGTCCCCCGCCGGCTGGGTGCGGGGTTTCGCCCGGAACCCGCGGGCGACGGCCGCGGCCCGCGGCGACGGCAAGCTGGACGTCGCGGCGGTCGTCGGCCGGAACGGGACGCTGACGGTGACCCGGGACCCCGGGATCGGGGAGCCGTGGCGCGGGACGGTCCCCCTGCGCTCGGGGGAGATCGCCCGGGACCTCGCCCGGTACCTTCACGACTCGGAGCAGCTTCCCTCGGCGATCGGGCTCGGCGTCTTCGTCGTCCCCGAGGGCAGGGTCGCCCACGCCGGCGGGTGGCTCGTGCAGCTGCTGCCGGGCGTCGCCGACGACGAGGCCGGGGCGCTGGCGGACCGGGTGCGCCGCCTGGGCCCGGTGACGGCCCAGCTCCGCGCGGGACGCGGTCCCGAGGCCTGGCTCCATGACCTCTTCCCGGACGGTTACGAGGTCCTCGGGCGCACGCCGGTCCGCTTCGAGTGCGGCTGTTCCCGGGAGCGGGTGGAGAAGGCTCTCCGTCTCCTCGGCCAGGCAGAGGTCCGCTCCCTCCTCGAGGAAGCCCGCCGGCAGGGAGAGCCGGCGGAACTGCGCTGCGAGTTCTGCCGGGCCGTCTACCCGGTCCCCCCGGCCGACCTGGAACGCCTCCTCCGGGAGCTGGAGAGCGGGCCCCGGTGAGCTGCCCCGCCGAGGCGTGGGGTTAAGAACACTTCTCTCGTCCTAAAAGCTGCCTTGTAAGTAAGCCTCTGCAGGCCACAGAACTACATCTCCAGAAACGACTTACGCAAAGCCCCCCCCGTCGCCTCTCCCGGAAGGGCTTGCGCATACCGCACCGACGTCGTACGCTTTGGGCGCCGGAAATGGTGCCGGGCCCGTCCCGGCCGGGAG
>JAMOQA010000032.1 GCA_027064265.1 Acidobacteriota bacterium | reverse complement strand
TCCCAGGGTGCCATAGGCGGCAGCCAGTTCCAGGGGAGAAACCTCGAGGGTGCCGAGGGGAAGCGAGGGAACGTCCGGCACCTGGTCGAAACCGACCGCCGACGCCCGGCGGGCCAGCTCCCGGTGCCCGAGGGCGAGACCGAGCCGGACGAAGGGCACGTTCCAGGAATGGACGAGGGCTTCCCGCAGGGTCACCACGCCGTGCCACGTCCCGTCGTGGTTGCGCGGCCGCCAGGGCCCCCGCGGGGTCGGCACCTCGAGGGGCGCGTCCGCGAGACGGCTCGCCGGGACGTACCGCCCGGAGGCAAGGGCCGCGAGGGCGACGAACGGCTTGAAGGAGGAGCCGGGCTGCCGCCGCGCGGCGAGGGCGCGGTCGAAGCCCCCGGGTGTCCCTTCGCGCCCGCCGACCAGGGCGATCACCTCGCCGGTCGCGGGCCGGAGGACGACCACCGCCCCCTCGAGGGGCCGGCGGGAGGGGCGTTCCCGCTCGAGCCGTCGGAGCTGGCCCGCGAGGGCCCGGCGTACCCTTCGCTCGAGGAACGGATCGATGCTGGTGTGGACCGTGACCGGCACCGGTCCCGGCGCCGGTTCCCATCCCCGCCGGACCAGCTCGCGGCGCACCGCGTCGAGAACGTCCCCCGCGGGGTCGAGGCGGCGAGGCGGCGGCACCACCGCCAGGGGAGCCCGCCGGGCCGCCTCCGCCTCCGACGGATCGAGCCACCCGAGGGCGGCCATCCGCCCGAGGACCCAGTTGCGCCGTTTCCGTGCCGCCTCCGGGTGGCGCCGCGGGTCGAACCGGCCAGGCGACGAGATCATCCCGGCGAGGGTCGCCATCTCCGGCAGCTCCAGGTCGCCCACGTCCTTGCCGAACCAGAACCGGCTGGCCGCCGGCAGGCCCACGATCGAGACGGGGCCGTCCTGCCCGAGGTAGACCTCGTTCAGGTACGCCGCCAGGATCTCCTCCTTGGACATCCGGGTCTCGATCCAGGCGGCGAGCAGTGCCTCGCGAACCTTCCGGCCCAGGGTGCGTCGGCTCCCGACCAGCCGGTTCTTCACCAGCTGCTGGGTGATCGTGCTCCCCCCCTGGAGAGGTCCCCCACCCCGGAGGTCCGCGAGGAGAGCGCGCAGGACCGCCCGGGGGTCGATCCCGCGGTGCCGCCAGAAGCGGCTGTCCTCCGCGGCGAGCACCGCCCGGACGAGACGCTCGGGAAAGGCGGCGAGGGGGCGCGGGCGACGCTCCTGCAGGCGGGGGCCGCGGAACGCCCCGAGGACGAGCGGTTCCAGGGTGAAGGACGACACGGGCCGCCCGTCGGGGCCGAGCAGCCGCGCCACCCTGCCCCCCCGAACGACGACACGGATCCAGGCGGCGGGCAGGCGCCCGCCCGGAACCGGGCAGGCTCGCCGGTAGATCTCGAGGCCGTCGGCACGGAGCCGCCAGCTCCCCGGCAGCCGGGCGGCCCCGCGGGTCTCCCGGTACCCGAGGGCCCGGAGAGCCGCGGCGAGGGTCCCCGGATCGAGGGCCATCCCCTTCGCGAGGACGGGCGGAGTGGAGAGCACCCGCACCGGGGCGAGCCGCGGCGCCCGCCGCAGGTGACGTACGGCCCTCTCCCCGCTGACCGCGAGAGCGAGAACCCCCCACGCGAGGAGGGCGAGGAGCAGCGCGAGCCCTCCCGCCCACCACCGGGCCCGGGAGCGCCGGGATCGGCGGGACGAACGAGGCGTCGTCCGCTTCTTCGTCACCCTTCGCCGGGTTCGGGCCACGGGTCTCCTCCGCCGATGTCATCATCGCACCGCCGCGGCGGCGACCGCCACGTCGCCGTGGGCGCGGGGCGCCTCCCGTGGCAGACTGGATCGTCCGTTCACGGAGGGCCCTGCAATGCCCCTTGCCCGTTCCCTCGTTCCGGCAGCGCTCGTCCTGGGGTTCCTGGCACCGGCCGCCGCCTTCGGCCAGCAGGAACCGCCCGCCACCTGCGAGCCCGGCACCGGCCCCTCGGTCGACCGGGAGGACGTGCTCGCCCTCGCCCGGAACGGCAGCCCGGTGGAACTTCCCCCGGGGGCGACGCTCCTCGCCAGCCTCGACCGGGAAACGCTCTGTCCCGACCTGCCCGGGGGAATCCCCTGCGTCGTGCCCGGGCCGGTGCGGCTCGCCTGCGCCCGGATCGCCGGCGACGTGGACCTGGCGGGCATCGTCGTCCGGGGCGACCTGGTCCTCGACGGGGCGGAGCTGGAAGGATCGCTGCACCTCGAGAACGTGCAGGTCCTGGGAGCGGTCCGCTTCGCCGGGGCCGAGATCGCGGGCGGCGTCGACCTCGACGACGTGCTGGCCTCCCACGGGATCGTCGGCGACGACGCCGGGGTCCGGGAGGGGCTGAGCTTCCGGGGCCTGCGGGTCGTGGGCGATCTCTCCGTCTCCGGGTGCGAGACCGGCGGCGGGCTCTCCCTCGCGGACAGCCTGGTCACCGGGGAGGCCGACCTGTCCCTCGACCGGGGCGTCTCGGTCGCCGTGACCAACGTCGCCGTCCTGGAAGACCTGGTCCTCGAGTCGACCCGCATCGACGAGGACGTCCGCCTGGAACGGGTCGGCATCGGCGGTTCCCTCGACACCGACGAGCTCGACGTACGGGGAGAGCTGGCGATCGTCGGGGCGCAGGTCGCCGAGGACATCTCCATCGCCGGGAGAATCCGCGGAGGTTTCCGCCTGGCCGACACCAGCCTCGAGGGCGACCTGGAGTTCATGGAGGCCACCGTGAAGGGGCCGGTGGAACTCGGAGGCCTTCGCGCCGAGGGGGAGGTCTACCTGGACGAGGCCCGGCTCGAGCGCGGGCTGCGGGTGACCGACTCGACGATCGAGGAGGGAATCGACCTCGGCGAGAGCAGGGTCGGCGGCGAGGTCGTCCTCTCGGGCAGCCGGTTCGGTGCGCCGGTCGATGCCAGCGAGGCCCGTCTGGACGCCGCGCCCCGGGTCGTCGCCTGCACGCCGCCCGATCCCCTCTCGGATGCCTCCGGCGACGAGTGAACACGCCCGAACCGGTTCTCTGCGAACGACTTGCCTTCCGGCCCGGTCGGACCCAGCGTCTTGCGGGGGAGGTCCCGTGCCGGGCATTCCGCCCGGAAGGAGCAGCTCGCCATGACGAAGATCCTCGTCCGGACCGTCCTCCTCCTGGCCCTGGTCGCGGTCCTCGCGGCCCCCGCGCCGGCCCTGGCCGCCGACCTTGCCGGAACCACCTGGGACCTCGGCGGCAACCTCCACGGGAAGATCAAGAAGGTCGACCAGATGTCCCTCGACCTCTCCACCGCCGAGGTGCGCCTGGAGTTCCACGAGGACGGCACGTGCCTCCTGGCGATCGACCTTCCCGAGCGGTCCGCCTTCTCCCTGGCCGCGGCCAGGGGCCCCCTGGGGACGACGTCCTGCCCGGTGGACCTGTGCGTTTCGGGCCGCTGGCGCCAGGGCAAGAAGACGCGCTTCACCGTCGACTTCAACGACACGGACCTCGTCTCCCTGGTCCAGCCCCTCGCCCTGATGATCTACCGGACGACCGCGGACGTTCCCGACGTGCAGGTCGGCACCGACCGGGCCAAGGGGAAGGTGGCGAAGGACGGCTCGTACATCCGGCTCAAGGTGAAGGTGAAGGCCCAGGTCCAGGCGGCCGAGGACGCGAAGGCCCGGAAGTTCGTCAGCAAGCTGACGCTCTCGGGACGTCCCGTCGCGGATGACTGACCGGGCCGGCGCGGAACCGGCGACACGCTACAGGGTGACCTTCTGGACGCGGCTGCCGGGAACGACGTCCCTTCGCCCGTCGGCGAAGCGGACCTGGGCCTTGTGCCCCCCGTCGTAGTCCCTGGCCCAGACCTCGATCGTCACCCGCTTGCCCTCGTAGCGGCCGGGACGGGAGGAGGGTTTCTCGAGGCCTCGCCAGACCCGGACGAAGGGGTTCCGCTCGAGCTCGTGGGCGACCGTGGTCGGCTCCCCGTGCCCGGGATAGAGCGTGGTCTCCCCGGGCAGGGAGAGGACCTTCTCGAGGACGGTGCGCTGCAGCTCCTCGAAGGTACCGTGGCCCGGGTGCACGGTGCTGCCGACGCTGCCGCGGAAGACGGTATCCCCGCACCAGAACCCGACCCCCGGGACGTGGAGGCCGAGCTGGCCCCGGGTGTGCCCCGGGAGGTGGACGACCTCGGCGGTCCACGCCGCGAACTCGAACCGGTGGCCCTCCTTGACGATGTCGGTGGCG
Source organism: Acidobacteriota bacterium (assembly GCA_027064265.1). GTDB lineage: Bacteria > Acidobacteriota > Polarisedimenticolia > J045 > J045 > JAMOQA01. The sequence continues at coordinate 18,473 of JAMOQA010000032.1, read as the reverse complement.
CCGGGGGTGCGGGCCTTCTCGAGGGGGTGGGCGAGGACCGGGGCACCGAGGTTGCGGGCGAGGAACTCGTTCCCGGCGGAGTGATCGTAGTGCCCGTGGGTGCAGAGGATCGCGACGATCTTCACCCCGTGCCGGCGAACCATCTCGAGGATCGCCGGCGGGTCCGCACCGGTATCGACCAGGAGTCCCCGTCCTTCCTCCCGGCCCGCGATCAGCCAGCCGTTCACCTTCCAGCCGGCGTGCTGGATGCGGTCGATGATCACGCGCAGCTCCCGCGGATCCTCCGCCTTGACCGCGTTCAGCATACCCGATCGAGCCCCCTCGCCGGAAGGGGCCCCGAAACCCGGCCCGATCGTGCGTGACCGGGTCAGCCCCCCTGGAGCTTCTTCCAGAACCGCTCGAGGTCCCGGCGGATCGCCTCGTCCCCCGGGTCGAGGTCCCGGGCCTTCTCGAGGACGTCGATCGCCTCCCGCACCCGGCCCCGGTCGGCCAGGAGGCTCGCGAGGGCCTTCCGCGGGTCGACGGCGAGCGGATCGACCTCGATCGCCTTCCGGTAGGCCGCTTCCGCCCCCGCGAGGTCGCCGAGGTTGTCCCGGACCTGGGCCAGCCGGTACCAGCCGAGACCGAAGGCGGGATCGACGGCGACCAGGCGCTCGTAGACCTTCCGCGCCTCGGGGAGCCGCTTCGCCAGGATCAGCGCCTGGCCCCACTGGAGGAGCAGGGACGGGTTCCGGGGGTCCTGCCGGGCCAGCTCCGCGAACTCCCGGATCGCCTCGTCGACCTTCCCGCGGCCGAGCAGCGCCAGCGCCCGATCGTACCGGCCAAGGAACTCCACCCGGTCCTTGGGGTCCGGCCGCTCCGGGTCGACCAGCTTCTCACCGCCGCCCCGGCGGCCGCTGGCCGCGTAGCCCAGGCTGCGCAGCTCCGCGAGGTCTTCCTCGGACACTTCGCGGGAAGCATCGGCGACGGGCGCCGCCGCCCGGGCGCGCCGCAGCATGTCGGCCAGCAGTTCCCGGGCGGTCCCGACGATCGCGGGACGCCGGGGGGCCAGGTTCTCCGTCTCTCCGGGATCCGCCTCGAGGTCGTAGAGCTCCTCGCGCGGGGCGTCGACGAAGCGCCAGTGGTCGAAGACGACCGTCCTGAGCCCGGACCAGCCGAACTCGAGCAGCGGTTCGTGGCTCTCGGCGAAGGCGGCGAGCCGCGGTCTTTCCTGGGCCTCTCCCCGCAACCGGCCGGCCCAGCTCGCGCCATCCGCCCCCTCGAGGGCCGGCATCCCCAGCAGATCGAGCAGCGTCGGGGCGAGGTCCGCCGTCGAGGCGGGTTCCGGGACGACCCCCGGGCGCACGCGGTAGCCGGGACCCCACACGATCAGCGGCACGTGGATCGTCGCGCCGTAGACGAAGACCCCGTGGGTGGACTCGCCGTGCTCCCCCAGGCTCTCCCCGTGATCGGCGACGACCGCGACCAGCAGCCTGCCGCCCTCGCGCAGGGCCTCGATCCCGTCGACCAGCCGCCCGACGGCCGCGTCCGCCGTCGCCACCTCCCCCTGGTACGGGTCCTCCGGGAACCGTTCCCGGAACGGCGGGGGCGGCGCGTACGGGAAATGGGGTTCCCACAGGTGCACCCAGAGGAAGGCCGGCTCCTTCCGGGTGGCGAGCCACGCGAGCGCCCGGTCGACGGTGACCCGGCCCGGCCGTTCACCGTAGTGGACGACCAGCCCCGCCCGGGCCGCGGGCCGGGGCACCCGGTCGTCGTACACGTCGAACCCCTGGTCGAGCCCGTAGCGCCGGGCGAGGACCTGGGAGGAGACGAAGGCGCCGGTCTCCCAGCCGGCCGCCCGGAGCACCTCGGCGATCGTCTCCACCGCGGAGGGCAGGGCGAACGTCCCGTTGTTCCGCACGCCGTGGGCGGGCACGGTCCGGCCCGAGAGGATCGACGCATGGGACGGCAAGGTCAGCGGGGCGGTCGCCTGGGCCCGGGCGAACCGCGCTCCTTCCGCCGCGAGGCGATCGAGGTGCGGGGTCCCCGCCCCCTTCCGCCCGTAGCAGCCGAGACGGTCGGCCCGCAGCGTGTCGATCGTCACCAGGACGACCGTCGGCGGCGCCGGCGGGGCCGATTCCTGCCGCGGGCCGCAACCCGCCGCGAGGGCGAGGGCCACGCCCAGGAGAAGCAGGAACTCCGCCCGTGCGAAGCGGAACGAGGGGTCGCGTCGGGACATCGATCGGTCCTCCCTGGTCATCGCGTCCCCGAGTATAGGCCGCGCGGGTGGTAGCATCTGCGGGCACCGCGGAGGAGAGCCCCTTGAGCACCCGAAGCACGTCCTCCGGAAGCTTCCTGGCCCGGGCCCAGTCGCCGGCCCTCGCCGGGGCGGCGATGGCCCTCGGCGTGCTCCTCGGCCTCGGCCTGCGCCTCGCCCCCCCGGGCCTCGCCGGAGGCGTCCTGGCCGCCTGCGACGTGGTGGCGGACGACGTCTTCCTGCGCCTGCTGAAGATGATCGTGGCCCCCCTGGTCCTCTTCTCGATCATGGCGGGGGTCGCCGGGGTCGCCGATCCGTCGCGCCTCGGGCGCCTCGGGGTGCGCACGTTCGTCTACTACGTCGCGACCAGCCTGCTGGCGATCCTCACCGGCCTCGTCCTCGTCAACGTCGTCCGGCCGGGTGCCCACGCGACGCTCCCCCTCGCGGCGCCCGCCGAGCTGCCCGCGGCGGGCCCCGGGGGCGTGGGCGCGCTGGTTTCCCGGGTGATCCCGGAGAACGTCTTCGATGCCCTCGCCCGGGCCGACATGCTGCAGCTGATCTTCTTCGCCCTGCTCGCGGGGGCCGCCCTCGCGACCCTGCCCGACCGCTGGCGGCGTCCCCTCGGGGACGTGGTCGAGGGTGCCTTCCAGCTGATGACCCGGGTCGCCCAGCTGGTCCTCGTGCTCCTGCCGGCGGCGATCGTCGCGCTGCTCGCCCGGGTCGTCGCCCGGAGCGATCCCTCCGCGTTCCGGGCCCTCGCCCTCTACGTGGTCACCGTGGTCCTCGCCCTTGCGTTCCACGCCCTGGTCACGCTCCCCCTGGTCGCCCGGTTCCTCGCGGGGGTCTCTCCCCTCTCCTGGGCCCGGGCGGTCGCTCCCGCCCTCTTCACCGCGTTCTCGACGTCCAGCTCGAGCGCGACCCTGCCGGTAACCCTGGAGTCGGTCGAGGAAAGGGGCGGCGTCCCCAACGAGGTCAGTTCCTTCGTGCTCCCCCTGGGAGCGACGATCAACATGGACGGGACCGCCCTCTACGAGTGCGTCGCCGTGATCTTCCTCGCCCAGCACTACGCGGGAGCCGCCGGCTACGAGCTGACCCTCGCGCGCCAGGCGATCGTCGTCGGGACGGCCCTCCTCGCCTCGATCGGCGCGGCCGGGATCCCCTCCGCCGGCCTCGTGATGATGACGATCATCCTGAAGGCCCTCGACCTGCCCCTCGAGGGGGCCCTGCTGCTGCTCGCGGTGGACCGTCCCCTGGACATGCTGCGCACGGCGACGAACGTCTGGTCGGACACGATCGGGGCGGCCACCATCGCCCGGCTCGAGGGCAGCCCGGCGCGCCCCCTCGCGGAGAACTGACCGGCCGTCAGCGCCGTGCCCCGGCGAGCAGGATCGTCGCCACCGACTTCGCGTCGCGGATCTCCCCCCCGACGACCATCGCGACCGCTTCCTCGAACGGGACCTCGAGGACCTCGATCACCTCGTCCGGGTCGAGCTGGCGGCGGCCTCCCGCGAGCCCGTGGGCCTCGTACAGCCAGATCACCTCGTCGGTGAACCCGGGAGTCGTCAGGATCGAACCGAGGGAGACCAGCTGCTCCGCCCGCCAGCCGGTTTCCTCCTCGACCTCCCGGAGGGCGCAGGTCTCCGGCGGCTCCCCGGGGTCGAGCTTTCCCGCCGGGACCTCGACGATGAACCCGCCCGCGGCGTGGCGGAACTGCCGGATCAGCACGACCCGTCCGTCCGGGAGGAACGGCAGCACGGCCGCCGCACCCGGGTGTCGGATCGTCTCGAGGACCGCCCGCTTCCCGCCCGGGAGGATCACCTCTTCCCGGTCGACCTTGATCAGCTTCCCCTCGAAGACACGCTCCGAGGAAACGACCCGTCCATTCTCCTCCCCGCTCATCGCTCCTCCCTCCGTTGCGGGCAGTCGGTGGCGGCGGGGAACCACGGCAGCAGGGCGGTGAGAGACCCCGACTCGATCACCAGGTCCGCCGCCTCCCGCACCCGCTCGTCCTTCGGATGGAACGCGATCGCCGTCCCGACCCGCTCGAAGGCTGCGAGATCGTTCCAGTGGTCACCGACGAAGGCGCACCGCCGGGGCGACAGCCCCATCTCGCGGGCGATCATCTCGACCGCCTCGCCCTTCCCGTCGACGTCGTACGGGGTGGCGCGCCACCCGGTGATCCGGCCGTCCGGACCGAACTCGACGCGGTTGGTCAGCACCCGGTCGAACGGAAGCCCGGGAAGGAGCGTCTCGATCACCACGTCGAGCGTCCCGGAGATCACGGCGAGCCGGTACCCGCGGCGGTGCAGCTCGACGATCGTCTCCCGGGCACCCGGCGCCGGCGCCAGTTCCCGGCGGATCACCCGGACGATGTCGTCCTTCCGGACGCCCCGCTCGATCCAGTCGCCCACGTCCAGGGCAACCCAGTCGGCATAGGCGAGTTCCCCGGCGACGAACCGCCGGAAGCGTTCCTCGTTCCGCGCGTCGTCGCCGAGGAACACCCGGTTCAGGACCTGCCAGACCGTCTCCTCCCGGGGGTGGTGCACGAGGGTCCCGTCCACGTCGAAGAAGACCGCGCAGGCATCGAGCGCCGCCGTTTCCATCCCGCCTCCCCGGGCCGTCGTTCCGGCCGGCAGATTGTGGCACGCCACGCGGCAAGCCGCCGCCGCCATTGACCTCCGGGGGACCCGTCTGGTATCGTCCGGATCCGGAGGGCGTTCATGCCGTCCATGGCCCTGGAGAGCTCGTCCCCCCGTTCCGGCGCCTGCTTCCGCGTCCCTGCCGCGGCGTCGGCCCATCCCCACCGATCCGGGAGACCCAGGAGGGAACCGTGAGCATCGTCGTCGCCCTGGCCAACCAGAAGGGAGGCTGCGGGAAGACCACCTCCGCCATCCACCTGGCGGCGGCCTTCGCCCGGCGGGGACTGCGCGTCCTGCTGGTCGACCTGGACGCCCAGGGACACGCCACCCTGGGCCTCGGCGTGCGCGTGCCGCCGGACCGCCCCGCCCTGTCCGAGATCCTGTCGCACACGCCCCTCACCGGGGTCGGTCCGGGGCTCGAACAGGCGATCGTGGCGGCCCGTCCCGGTCTCGACGTGGTGCCGGCCAACCTGGGGCTCGCGGGCCTCGAGATCAGGCTGGCGACGGTACCGGGCAAGGAAGAACGCCTCTCCGAGCACCTCGCCCAGGTGCGCCGGGGCTGGGACGTCGTCCTCCTCGACTGCCCCCCGAACCTCGGGCTCCTGACCCTGAACGCGATCACGGCCTCCCACGAGGTCCTCGTTCCGTTCGACGCCACGCCGTTCGGTCTCCACGGGGTCGAGCGCGTCCTCGCCACCCTCGAACTGGTCGAACGGCACACCCGCCACCGGGCCCGGCCCCGGGCGTTCGCCACCCTCTGGAACGCCCGGGACTGGCACGCCCGGGTCCTGGTCGACCGGTTCCGGGACGAACACCCCGGCCTGGTTCTCGAGCCCACGATCCGCCGCAGCGTCCTCTTCCCGCGGGCCGCGGCACGGGGCCGCACGGTGGCCGAGATCAGCCCCCGGGCCGCCGGCTGGAAGGACTACCTGGCCCTGGCCGACGTTCTCACCGAAGCGTGGGCCGAGCACCTCGGGGCAGCCACACCGGCGTTCTCCGGCCTGCGGGTCGTGCCCGGTGGCGTGGCGTTCGGCCACCCGGACCTTCCCCCCGAGCGCATTCGAATCGCGGGGGACTTCAACGACTGGCAGCCTGACGCGGGCGTGCAAGTTCGCCGGAACGCGGACGGGTCGTGGGAGAAGTTCCTCCCGGTCCCGCCGGGAACCTACGAGTACAAGTTCATCCTCGACGGGGAATGGATTCCCGACCCGGCGAATCCCCGGGTGCGGGTGAGCCGCCTGGGCACCCAGAACTCCCTGGTCGACGTGCCGCCGCCCCTCCCCGGGGAACCCGGCCCGGCCCGGCCGGCGCCCCGGCCCGACCACCCGTGAACCTCTCCGAGAGGGATCGCCAGGACCTCGAGGAGCTGGCCGGCATCTTCCTCTCCCCGGCTCCCGCACCCGGCCCACGGGAAGCGGTGCCGGAAGCCCGGCCCGCCCTGTGCCTCGTCGCTTCCCTCGAGGACGGCGGCGGGCCAGCCGCCGCGCTCGTCCGCGCCGCGGAGAAGGTCGCCCGCGCCGTGCCCCTTCCCGCGGGGGAACCGGGCACGGTTCATCCGCTCCTGCGCCCCGGTCCCGGTCCCCGGGGGTGGCCGGCGGACGGGCCCGGGTTCCTCCCGGTGCCTTCCCGGGACGGGCCGGAGCTGCGCTGGGGCCTGGCCGCCACGTCCCGGGTTCTCGCCTGGCTCCCGGTGCGCCCCGGGCTCCTGCACCGGGCCGAGGATTTCCTGCTGGTCCTGCGGGAAGCCTGCCCGGCGCCCGAGCTCGGCTGGCTCCGCGCACCGGACCTGCCGTTCGCGCCGATCGAGGCGGTGCTCGCCTCCTGGCGGATCCGGATTCCCGGGGCGCGGTCGGTCGCCCTCGGTACCTGGCAGCCGGGAGAGGACCTGCCCGCCGCGGCGCGGGACTTCCTCCTGACCGCGCCCGCCAGCCGACTCGCGCCGCCGGCGGCGGCCGCTCAGGTACCGCGCCAGGTCACGTAGAACCAGTCCAGGGCAAGCAGCAGGACGACCAGGGCGGCGGCGATCCAGCGTGCCCGGGCCGAGGCGAACCCGACCCGCCACCGGGGAAGCCGGAAGATCCACTGGACGGCCGCCACGGGCACGAGGCCGAGGAACACGAGGACGGCCACCGCCACCAGCGGGTTCCAGGCGATCGCCTCGAGGAGGTGCCCGTGCGCGAGCGCCAGGAGCAGGCGGGTCGTGCCGCAGGTGAGGCACGGGCGGCCCGTCAGCTGGTGGAAACGGCACGGGGGCAGCAGCCCGGCCAGGGTGTCGAGGGGCAGGAGCACCCCGGCCAGGATGGCGGCGAGACCGACGATCGTGATCGCCACCTCGAGGTCGGCGGTGGGGTGTTCGGGAGGGTAGGCGCGCAGCACCAGGGGGCCGAGGCGGCGGACCCGCAGCGGCCCCGGGAAACGCCGATTCCCGGTCACCCCGTCAGTCACCCCTTCCACCGAGGAGGCCGTCGAGAACGCCCTTCAGTTCCTGGTGCTTCCCGAGCTTCTTCTCGAGCTTCCGCCTCAGCTTCTCCTCGAGTTCCTTCTTCCTGCCCTCGCCGAGGGCCTTCCCGAGGTCCGGCGCGAAGGAAGGGGCGAAGAGGGGCCCCTCGACGCGCAACGGGATCACCAGGGGGCCTCCCCGCTGCTTGAGGGGCTTCAGCCACGGCCACTTCGCGACCAGCTCCTTCGCCCGCTTCCGGGCCACCTGCAGCGAGAGATCCAGGCTCACCTTCCCCGCCACCGGCTCGAGGACGCCCTTCCCCGACGCCGACAGGTCCCCGGCCGCCAGCTCGAAGGCGGGGATCTTCCAGCGGGAACCGCCCAGGGCGAGCCGCAGGGACGCCCGGTCGACGACGACCCGGGTCCCGGCGCCCTCGACCTTCCCCGCGCTGCCGCCGGTCCCGAGGGACTTCGCGCCCCCCGGGACGCCCGCCAGTTCGCCGAGGGCCCCGCCATCCGCCCCGGCGAACCGCGCGAGGAGGCTCTCCTCCAGGTTCCACCCGGGCAGGCCCCATTCCTTCCCGGTCACGGTGATCCCCCCGCGCAGGGCGGCGAGGTCCAGGGTCTCCCGGGAGAGGTCGAGGCCGATGTCCACGTCCAGGTCCGCCCGGCCCGAGATCCCCTTCGCCGCCGTCGGCGAGACGAGGGCCGCGAGACCCGCCAGGTTCACCCCGACCGCGCGGCCCCTGACCGTCAGCTCCCCGGGGGGAGCCACCGGGTCGAGCACGACCCGCGCCCGGAACCTCCCCCCGGCCACGCGGGCGACCAGGGGGTCGACCCGCAGCACCCCCCGGCGGACCCGGAAGGGAGCCTCGACCTCCTCGAGGGGCGGCAGGAGATCGTGGACCCGGACCCGGGCGGCGGTGGCCCGCCCCTCCGCGGCCCAGGAAAGGTCCCCTCCCTCGGGGCGCCGCACCGTCACCCCCAGCCGGACGACGCCGGGAGGCTCGACCTCGATCGGGAGCGGGAACGCGGCCCGGGCCACCCGGAGGGCGTCGGCCAGGGGGACGTCCACGGCCTCGAGGCCGAGCTCGGTCGCCGGGAGCAGCGGACCGGTCCCCCGGAGGACGAAGCCGCCCGCCGTCACCCGGAGCCGGTCGAGGGCGAGGGCCTCGCCCGCCTTCGCCAGCTCGAACTCCACGTCCACCTGGTCGAGGGGAGTCTCCCCGGCCAGGAGCAGGATTCCCCGGCCGTGCAGGACACCCCGGACGACCAGGTCCGGCGTGATGGTCACCTCCCCGGAGAGCTTCCCCTCGCCGTGGACCAGGTCCGGGCCGAGGAACGGGTGGAGCGCCTCGGTGGCCACGTCCCTCAACTCCAGCGTGACGTCGTCGCCGAGGGCCCCCAGCCAGTCCAGCCGTCCCCGGTCGCCATGGAGGAGAGCCGTTCCCCACAGGCGCCGGGTCGCCGGGGTGACCACCGCGGAGATCTCCTCGAGGCGCAGGAGATCCGCCCCCGCCTCCCGGATCGCGAGCGACCCGCCCTTGACCCGGATCTCGTCCACCTGGATGTCGTACCCGGGCCCCTCCGCCTTCACCGGGCCCGTGGCGGGTTCCGCCCCCGCCGCCAGCGCCGGCAGCACGAATCCTTCCTCGGCCCGGGCCAGGACGACCGACGGGCGGAGGACGTCGATGCTCCGCACGACCAGGCGGCCGCGGAGGAGCGGGAAGAACTCCGCCCGGGCCGCGATCCGCTCGATCTCGATCCGCGTCCGGTCCCCCGGGTCGTGGACGACGACCGGCCCCAGGACAACCGCGGGCCCGCCCCGGAGGGAAACGCCGATCTCGCCGAGCTCCACCGGCCAGCCCAGCTTCTCCCGGGCCAGGGCCTCGAGGCGGGGCCGGTAGCGCTCCAGGTCGAGGAGGCGGGGCAGCACCACCATCCCCGCCACCGCGATCACGACCACCAGGACGACCAGGCCGAGCAGGATCTTCCGTCCGCGCGTCATCGGCTCCTCCCGGGACGGTCCGTCGGTTCCGCCCCCTTCCATCATCATAGGGCGGCCCGGCGTTCCCGCCCCCGGACTCAGGTGCCGAGCGCCGCGGCGAGGGCGGGGACCACCGTCCCGGCGGGCCCCTCGAGGAAGACGTCGGTCACCTCGCCGGTGTAGCGGGTGGGCGCGAGGTTGACCTCCACGATCCTGGCCCCGTGGGAGCGGGCGAGATCGGGCAGGCTTCCCGCCGGGTGGACCTCCCCGGTGGTGCCGACGACGAGCCACGCGTCGGCCTCCCGGGCCTCCGCGAGGGCGGCCGCCATCGCGTCCCCGGGAAGGGGTTCGCCGAAGAAGACGAAGTCCGGCTTCAGCACGCCGCCACAACCCGCGCAGCGGGGCGGGAGCCGCTCGAGAAGGGTCTCGTCGGCCCGGACCCGGGCCCCGCAGGCGAGGCAGGCCAGCTCCCGGGAGTTCCCGTGCAGCTCGATCACCCGCCGGCTCCCCGCCCGCCGATGGAGGTCGTCGATGTTCTGGGTGATCACGCCGGCGAGGAGGCCGGCCCGTTCCATGCGGGCCAGCGCCCGGTGGGCGGCGTTCGGACGTGCCTCCCGGAAGTGCCGATAGAAGAGCTCCCGGATCAGCGGCCAGCAGGCTTCCGGCTCGGCGCGAAACCGGTCGATGTCGAGGAGGGACGGGTTCACCCGGGACCACAGGCCGTCCGGCCCCCGGAAGGGAGGAATGCCGCTCTCCACGGAGATCCCCGCCCCCGTGAACGCGATCGCCCGGCGGGCCCCGCGCAGGATCTCCGCGGCACGCGCGAGGGCATCCGGGTCGCCCACCCGGCTCGGCACCGTCATCGGAACACCTCCACCGAAGAGACTACCCCCGCCGGCGGCGGGGATGCGCGCCCGCCGACCTTCCCGTAGAATGCGCCGCGCGTGCAGCCGTAGCTCAGCTGGCAAGAGCGCCTGACTGTGGATCAGGAGGTCCTGGGTTCAAATCCCAGCGGCTGTACCAGTTCGCCCCATCACCGCCACCAGGCGGGGCGGGCCGGGCCCCCGCGGCTCCCGGGGACCTCTCCTCCGGCGCCGCCCCGGTCCCCCCGGAGGGGGGTCCCATGGCCGCTCAGCGCACCAAAGCCCGGATCCTCAAGGGGTTCCGCGACATCTTCGGGGCGACGCTCGTGCGCCGCCGCCGGATGATCGAGACGATCCTCGGCGTCTACGAGCGCCACGGCTTCAGCCCCCTCGAGACGCCGACGATCGAGTACGCCGAGGTGCTCGGCAAGTACCTCCCCGACGCGGACCTGCCCGAGGGCGGCATCTTCGCCTTCCGGGACGAGAAGGACGAGTGGGTGGCCCTCCGGTACGACCTGACGGCGCCGCTCTCGCGGGTCGTCGCGATGTACCCGGACCTGCCGCTCCCCTACCGGCGCTACCAGGTCGGCCTGGTCTTCCGGCAGGAGAAGCCGGGGCCCGGGCGCTTCCGCGAGTTCACCCAGTGCGACATCGACACGGTCGGCACGGCCCAGATGGTCGCCGACGCGGAGATCCTCGAGGTGCTGTGCGAAGTGTTCGAGGCCCTCGGGATCCGCCGCGGGGACTACCTGCTCCGGGTGAGCAACCGGAAGCTGCTCAACGGGGTCCTCGAGAAGGCCGGGATCGACCTCGCGGACGGGGACCGCTGGTTCACCGTGGTCCGGGCCATCGACAAGCTGGACCGGGTCGGGATGGACGGCGTGCGGGACCTCCTGGGCCCCGGCCGGAAGGACCCGTCCGGCGACTTCACGCCGGGGGCCCGCCTCTCGCCCGGGCAGGTCGAGGCGGTGCTGCGCTTCCTCGCCGTTCCGCGGGACGACCGGGGAACCACCCTCCGGGAGCTGGAGCCCCTCGTCGCCGGCTCGGCGGTCGGCGAGGAAGGGCTCGCGGAACTGGCGGAGATCGACACGCTCCTCGCCGCCGCGGAACTCGGGAGCGACCGGGTGATCGTCGATCCGACGGTGGTGCGGGGCCTCGGTTACTACACCGGCCCGGTCTTCGAGGCGGAGCTGACCTTCGAGATCACCGACGAGAAGGGCCGGGTGCGTCGGTTCGGGTCCGTGGCCGGCGGCGGGCGCTACGACGACCTGGTGGAGCGCTTCCTCGGCCGGAAGGTCCCCGCCACCGGCGCCGCCCTCGGTGTCGACCGCCTGCTCGCCGCCCTGGAGGAGCTGGAACGGGGGCGGGAGAAGCCCTGGGAGGGCCCCGTCCTGGTCACGGTGATGGACCGGGATCGTCTCCCGGAGTACGTGAAGATCGCCCGGGAACTGCGGGCCGCCGGGATCGCGGCCGAGGTCTACACCGGGAAGAAGGGCGTCGGCCAGCAGCTCAGGTACGCCGACCGGCGCCGTCTCCCGGCCGTCGTCATCGCCGGGGAGGACGAGTTCGCCGCGGGGACGGTCTCGATCAAGGACCTGGCCCGGGGACGGGTCCTCGCCGAGCAGGTCGACGACCGGGACACCTGGCGCCGGGAGCGCCCCGCCCAGGTGACGGTCCCCCGGGAACGGATGATCGACACGATCCGCGGGATCCTCGGCGCGGACTGATCCCGCCTCGCCCGTGACCGCCGCTACCGCGGAGCCGGCTGCAGCCCGGCGGCCCGCGTCTCGATGTCCGCGGCACGGGCCCGGACCGCCGGGTCCAGGTCCGGCCGTCCCAGGAGCAGCCGGGCGGCGGCTCCCGCGAGGGGCGGGTCGATCGCGAGGGCCGCCTCGGCGATCTTCAGGGCCAGCCCCTCGGGCATCCCGGTTCCACCGGCAAGGAACGCACCGCGGAGGGAGGCCGCCGCCTCCCCGGCATCGCCCCGGGCGGCCAGTTCCCGGGCGAGGTGGAGGAACCCGCTCGCGCCGAGACGCGCCCCGGGAACCATCTCCCGGAGCTCCCGCCACTGGGCGATCGCGTCGTCGACCGCCCCGGCCCGCAGGCGGCCCTCGATCCACCGCGCGACGAAGGGCGCGGCTTCCCCGGCGCGGCCGGTCTCGACGGCCACCTGCCAGAGGGCGGGCGGCAGGTCGGGATCGGCGGGATGCTGCCGCGCGGCCTCCAGCAGGATGGAGAACGCCTCCTCGGGACGCCCCCCTTCCCGGGCCGCGAACGCACGCTCGATGATCCCGGCCGAGGCGGCGCGGGTCGTGATCTTCGCCTCGATCTCCGGGTGGATGAACCGCTCCTCGATCCGCAGGCGCTTCATCCCGAGGGCGACGAGGGCCCCGCAGGCGAACCCGCCGACGTGGGCCCAGTGGGCGGTCCCGGCGACGATCCCGGTCATGCTCGACGCCACCCCCGAGAGGGTCTCCATGGCGAGCCAGAGGGAGAGCATCAGCCAGGAGGGCGCCTCGAAGGTTCCCCGGACCAGGAACCCGATCATGTAGAAGAACCGCATGCGGGTCTTCCAGTAGCGGACGAGGAACGCTCCCATCACGCCGGCGATCGCCCCCGACGCACCGATCACCGGGACCGCGGACCCGAGGTGCAGCAGCACGTGGGCGACGGCGGCGACGAGCCCCGCCCCCAGGTAGAACGCGGCGTAGAGGGGACGGCCCCATGCGTCCTCGACGAAGGGGCCGACGAGAAACAGCATCAGCAGGTTCCCGAGCAGGTGCCCGAGGCCCGCGTGGAGGAACATGTGGGTGAGGAACGCGTGGAGCCGGGGCCTCCGGGGCACGAGACCGAACCGCCGCCACGGATGGCTCTCCACGGCGGCCCGGAGTGCACCGGTCCGCCGGGCGAACTCCTCCCGCGGGTCCGGTGCGTCGCCGCCGACGGATCGGTGCTCCCCCCGCCGCCGGGCCCCGGGGAAGAGACGGGCCGGATCGGCGGTGCCCACCGTCCCCTCGAGGAAGTCGACCAGCCAGGGATCCGGGGCGAGCCCCGGGTGGGCCGCCCACCATTCCATCGTGCGGGCGAACTCCTTCGCCACCCGCACCTGCGCCGTGGCGACCAGGGGCAGCAGCGCCAGCCAGAGGACGACGCACGCCCCCATCACGGCGAACGTGACCCACGGCAGCCGGCGCACCGTCTGGCTGTCGTGGCCGATCGGCAGCAGGATCACGGAGCCTCCCGCACCTCCCCGGCGGAATGTAGGGCCCCCGCGGGTCGGGTACCATGGGCCGGTCCCGGGTCCGGCCCGGGGTCGGGAGGAGGACGGCGTGGCAAGGGGCGGCTTCCACGGGAAGCTGGTGGCGGTCCTCGGGGCCGGGCGCCAGGGGTGTGCCGCCGCGTGGGACGCCCTCGTCCACGGGGGAGCCGCCGCCGTCCGGTTGCTCGACACCGACCCCGACCGCCTGGCGGCGGCGACCGCCCGCCTCGCCGGGCTGTGTCCCGGCGCCCCGGTGGAGGCCCGCCGGGTGGACGCCGCGGATCCCCGGGCGACGGCGGCGGCGCTCCGGGGAACGTCGGCCGCCCTCTCCGCCCTCCCCTACCGGCTGGGACCGGCGGCAGCCCGCGCGGCGGTGGACGCGGGGGTCCACCTGGTCGACCTCGGCGGGAACACGGCGGTCTCCCGGGAGATCCTCGCCCTCGACCGGGAGGCCCGGGAGGCGGGGGTCGCGCTGGTTCCCGACACCGGTCTCGCTCCCGGCCTCGTGGTCACCCTGGTGCTCGCCGGCATGGAGCGCCTCGACCGGGCCCGGGAAGCCCGTGCCTGGTGCGGGGGCCTGCCCCGGGAGCCGGTGGGCCCCCTCGGGTACCGGGCGGTCTTCAGCCTCGAGGGGCTGCTCAACGAGTACTCGGGAACGGCCACCTGGCTCCGCGGCGGGCGTCCGTTCGAAGTACCCGCCCTGGCCGAGGACACGGTGGTCGAGTTCCCGCCCCTCGGCATCCTCGAGGCGTTCGCCACCTCCGGTGGCCTGGGGACGGCGCCGGAGAGCCTGGCCGGACGCCTCGAGGTCCTCGAGTACCGCACGCTCCGCTGGCCGGGGCACCTCGCGAAGATCCGCTCCTTCGCCGAGCTGGGCCTGCTCGCGGAGGAGCCGGTCCCGGACGGCCGGGGAGGGACGGTTCGCCCCCGGGACCTGCTCCTGCGCCTGCTCGCCCCCCTGGTGGATCATCCCGAGGTGCCGGACCTCGTGCTGCTCCGGGTCGAGGTCACCGGGCCGCGCGCCGGCAGGCCCGCCCGGGTCGTCTGCGAACTGCTCGACCGCGAGGACCCGGAGACCGGGTTCACCGCGATGGAGCGATGCACGGCCCTTCCCGCGACGACCGTCCTCGAGATGGCCGCCGCCGGCGAGATCGCCCCGGGCGCCCGCCCCCTCGAGGAGGCGGTGCCCCCGGGGCCGTTCCTGTCACGATTCGCACGGCGTCCCCTCCGGCTGGAGATCCGCGAGGACCGGCCGGGGGACGCGATGGAGACCCGACGATGAACCCGACCGAGGGACGCACGCCCGCGAGCAGCCGCACCGTGATGACCGAGCTGGTCCTCCCCGCCGACACGAACAACTACGGTCACATCTTCGGCGGCCGCCTCCTCGCCCTCGCCGACAAGTGCGCGGGAATGGCGGCGATGCGCCACTGCAACCTGCCGGTGGTCACCGCGTCGTTCGACCGGGTCGACTTCCTGCGCCCGGTCAAGGCGGGGATGATCGTCATCCTCACCGGGATCGTGAACGCCGCGTTCCGCACGTCGATGGAGGTCGGGGTGACGGTCGAGGCGGAGGACCCGGTCACCGGTTCCCGGGTGACCACCTGCCGGGCCCTGATCACCGTCGTCGCCATCGACCACACCGGCCGTCCGGCCCCGGTCCCTCCGCTCCTCCCGGAAACGGACGAGGAGCGGGCCCGCATGGAGCGGGCCGCGGAACGCCGGCGACGGCGCCTCGAGACCCGGGAGCAGTACTGACCCGGTTCAGCCTCCGCCGACCCGGGTGACGCCCTCCTCTCCCACGCGAAAGGAAACCGCTCCGGACGGCGGCAGGCCCGACGCCTCCCCGTGGGCGGCGGCGATCGCCCGCGCCTCCTCGAGGACCTCCGGGGGCGCGGTGATCCTGAAGGCGGCCCCCGGGATCGGGCGAGCGAGGACCCGCAGGCGGCGCAGGAGGCGCCGGGCACGCACGGCCGCGCCGGGAACGATCGCCCGGCCGCAGCACGGGCAGGGTTCCCCCAGCAGCCGCTCGAGCGAGGGCCGCCGGCGCTGCCGGCTGATCCGCACCAGGGTGAACTCCCCGGGAGGAGCCCAGCGGATCTTCGCCCGGTCCCGGGAGAACACCTCGTCGAGTCGCTCCGCCAGCGCCCGCCGGGACGCTCCCCGCTGCATGTCGATGAAGTCGGCCACCACGAGGCCGCCGAGTTCCCGGAGCCGCAGCTGCCGCCCCAGCTCCTCGGCGGCCTCCAGGTTGGTCCGCAGGGCCGTCTCCTCGAGGCTGGCGGCGGAAACGTCCCGGCCCGAGTTCACGTCGACCGCGACCATCGCCTCGGTCGCCTGGATCACCAGCCGCCCGCCACCGGGGAGGGCCACCTCGGGGGAGAACACCTCGTCGAGGGCCCGGTCGAGCCCGAACGCCTCGACGGCGGGGAGCGGACCCCGGTGGACCCGGACGGGGGGCCATCCCTCCTCCCTCTCCTCCTCCCGGAACAGTCCCTCGTCGGCCGGTTCGACGACGATCTCGGCGACCTTTCGCCCCCCCTGGTCCCGGACGAACGCCCGGGCCGGGTCCTCCTCCCCGTGCAGGGCGAGCGGCGCCCCGGCCCGGGAGGCCCGCGCCCGGATCGACTCCCATCGCTCCACGAGCTCTTCCAGCTCCACTCGCAGCTCTTCCTCCGCGGCGCCCGCCGCGGCCGTGCGGGCGATGACCCCCAGGCCTTCCGGGGCGATCCGGTCCAGGATCTCGCGGAGGCGCTCCCGCTCGGCGTCCGAGGCGATCTTCCGGCTGACGCCCCGGTGGGTGACGCGCGGGGCCAGGACGAGCCGCCATCCGGGGAGGGTGACGTCGCGCGTCACCCGGGGGCCCTTGCCGGCATCCGCCTCCCGGGTGACCTGGACGATCACGTCCTCCCCTTCCCGGGGCAGGTCCCCCTCGGGAACCGGCAGGAAGGCGTCCCGCCCGAGGCCCAGGTCGACGAACGCGCCGGCGACCCCGGGCACGGCACGGACGACGCGGCCGAGGAAGATGGCACCGAGCAGGCGCCCCGCCGCGAGGGGCCGGACGACGAGCTCGGTCACCCGCCCTCCCTCGACGAGGGCGAGCCAGCGCTCGCCCAGGTCCCGGGCGACGACGATCCGGGAGGCGACGTCGGGCATGGCAGCTCCTCGGGGGGACGGCGGGATGATCGCGCGGCCGGCGCCGGGGGGCAAGCGCCGGGTTCAGGAACGTCCACCGGCGTCCGATACGTCGGTCGGGGGAAGCGCGGTGACGGCGGAGCCCGAACCTTGTCCATGCACGATGGCGGTCGGGAAACGATGGGCAACGCGGGGATCGACCCGGCCGAGCCCGTCGAGATCGCTCCCCGGACCTGGTGGGTCGGGTGGTACCACGAGGGGGACCCCTTCCAGTGCCACACCTACCTGGTCGAGCAGGGAGACCAGTCGGTCCTCATCGACCCCGGCTCCCGGCTGACCTTCCGGCACACGCTCGCCAAGATCGAGAAGATCGTCCCGTTCTCGTCGATCCGCTGGTTCGTCTGCCAGCACCAGGACCCGGACATCACGGGCGCCCTCCCGGTCCTCGACGAGCTGGTTGCCCGGGAAGACGCGCGGATCGTCACGCACTGGCGCACGCGGGCACTCCTCGTCCACCTGGCTCCCCGCATGCCGTTCTGGCTGATCGACGAGCACGACTGGAAGCTGCCCCTCGAGGACCGGGAACTGGAGTTCGTCTTCACGCCCTACGCCCACTTCGCCGGTGCGTTCTGCACGTTCGACCCGTCGACGGGGGTGCTCTTCTCCAGCGACCTGTTCGGCGGCTTCACCGAGGGATTCTCCCTCTACGCGGAGGACGAGGGCTACTTCGAGGCGATGCGCCCGTTCCACGAGCACTACGTGCCGTCCCGGGAGATCCTCGCCCACGCGGTCGAGCGCCTCGGCGAGCTTCCGATCCGCACGATCGCGCCCCAGCACGGCTCGATCATCCCGGGGCCGCTCGTCGCTCCCCTGATGACTCGCCTCGCCACCCTGGACTGCGGCCTCTTCCTCCTGGCGAAGGGCGACAGCGAACTCGACCACCTGCTGCGCCTGCAGCGTGTCCTTTCCGGGATCACCCGGGCGATGGTCACCTATCGCGACTTCCGCGAGGTGGCCCGCCGGCTGCTGCGGCTCGTCCGCGAGATCCTCCCGGTCCGCTCCCTCGAGTTCTGGTCCCGGACCGGCCTGGACTCGGGCGTGCTCCACCTCTGCCCGGCCGACCGCTACCGGGGCTGCTACGAGGACCCGCCGGAGGAGATCGCCCGGATCCTCGGCGTGGAAGAACGCCTCTGGCTCGACCTCAACCCGCACGGCTTCCAGCACGAGGTCGTCACGATCGGGACGAGCCGCGTCCTCCTGCCGCTCTTCTCCCCCGAGCGACACGTCGCCGAGGCGGTCGCGGTGATGGAGATCGCCACGGACGACCTGCCCGAGCGGGACCTCGCCACGATCCTCGAACCCCTGCGCCCCGCCCTCCAGGCGGCCGTGGAGCGGGAGGTGCTGTTCCGCATCCTCGACCTCGAGAAGGAACGGATCTACGAGCGCTCGATCCGGGACCCGCTCACCGGCCTCTACACGCGGGTCTACATGAAGGAGGCCGTCGACCGCCTGATGCGCCTCCACGACCGGGAGGAGACCGGAGGGCTGACCCTCGCGATGGTCGACATCGATCACTTCAAGTCGGTCAACGACACGTACGGTCACCTCGAGGGAGACCGGGTCCTGGCGGCGGTGGCCGAGGTCGTGCGCGACACGGTGCGTTCCTCGGACATCCCGGTGAGGTTCGGGGGGGAGGAGTTCGCGGTCTTCATCGTCGGCCGGGGAGACGGAGCCGAGGTCGCCGAGCGGATCCGCTCCCGGGTCGAGGAACTGCGCTTCGACGGTCCCCTGGCGGACCGCAGGGTGACGGTCAGCCTGGGGGTGGCGACGAGGCTTCCCGGCGAGTCGCTCGACGCCTGGATCGGCCGCGCCGACGCGGCGCTCTACCGGGCCAAGGAATCCGGCCGGAACCGGG